>CAJMRO010000014.1:0-31012 GCA_905215825.1 uncultured bacterium | reverse complement strand
GTACGCGACCGACGATTGAACGTCAGATTGCCGCTTAGGGGCGTTTGCAGCGTCGAGAGATCCGTCGTTCGTTAGAACGACGGAACCAAAGGTGCAGCGTCGACTAGTTACGCGGTTTGGTAAAACTGCGCAGCCCTAGAGTTGACGTAAGCCCTCTTCCAGGCCGGTCTTGCTGTCGGTCTTCTCGTCGCGCATCTTGATGACGCGGGCGGGGACACCGGCCACGACGGCACCGGCGGGGACGTCCTCGACGCACACGGCACCGGCGGCAACGACAGCGCCCTTGCCTACGTGCACGCCCTCCAGGACCACGGCATTGGCGCCGATCATAACGTCGTCCTCGATGATGACGGGCGTGGCACTGGCGGGCTCCACGACGCCTGCCAGCACGGTGCCGGCGCCGATGTGGCAGTTCTTGCCCACGGTGGCGCGGCCGCCCAGCACAGCGCCCATGTCGATCATGGAGCCTTCGCCAATGACGGAGCCGATGTTGATGATGGCGCCCATCATGATGACGGCGCGATCGCCAATCTCGACACGGTCGCGGATGATCGCGCCCGGCTCGATGCGGGCGTTGATACCCTTGAGGTCGAGCATGGGCACGGCGGAGTTGCGGCAGTCGTTCTCTACGTCGTAGTAGTCGATGGAGTCGGCGTTGGCGTCGAGGATTGCCTTGAGCTCATCCCAGTCACCAAAGACGGTCTTGCCACGACGACCGCCGTAGACGTGCGCATTGCCCCACTGGACCTTCATGCCCGGCTTTTCGCGCACGTACAGTTTGACGGGCGTTTTCTTGGGCGCGGTTGCGATGTAGTTGATAATCTCCTGTGCGTCCATCTCGGCTGCATTACTCATTTGCTGTCTCTCCTTTGAGTGGATCCGGTTGATACCTGGTTAGGCAAACATGACCTGGTCGAACGTATAGAAGCCAGGCTCGCGGGTGACGAGCTTCTGCGCGGCTGCCAGGGCGCCGTTGACGAAGATCTGACGGCTCGTGGCGCGGTGCGTGAGCGTGACCTCCTCGTCCTGGCCGAAAAAGCTTACCTCGTGCACGCCGGCGACGGTGCCGCCGCGCAGCGAGTGCATGCCGATCTCCTTGGGGTCGCGCGCGCCGCACATGCCCTCGCGGCCATAGACGGGGTGGTAGCCTGCCTCGGGCTCGGCTTCGACGACGGCGTCGAGCAACAACTTGGCAGTGCCGCTGGGGGCGTCGACCTTTTGATTATGGTGCGTCTCGACGATTTCGCAGTCAAAGCCGGGCAGCTCGCGCGTGGCCTGGGCAACCAGATGGCGCAGGGCGGCGATACCGATAGAGTAGTTGCCCGAGTGCATAACACGGGCGTTCTGACCCAGCTCGCGCAGGCGATCCACCTGCTCGGGCGTATAGCCCGTGGTGCCGGAAACGAGTGCGGCACCCGTGCGCTCGACATAGGCGACAACGGCATCGAAGGTCACGACGTTCGAGAAGTCGATGATTACATCGGCGGCCGGTGCGCTCTCGAGCTCGGACAAGTCGAAGCCGATCTGGGCGACGATGTCAAAAACGGGCTCTCCAGCGGTGTTGACAATGCCCTCGGCGGTGGTGCGGATGAGCGAGCCCATGCGGCCCGTTCCCATAATGACGGTCTTAATCAAGCAGACCAGCTCCTTTCAGAGCATCGGTAAGTGCGGAGCGCGTGTCGTCTGCCATGGGGCACAGCGGCATGCGGTAGTTTGCCTCGATCATACCCATCTGGGCGAGTGCTTCCTTGACGGGGATGGGGTTGACCTCGCTAAAGAGGGCATTGATGAGCGGCTGGCCGGCAATCTGGATATCGCGGGCGCGCTCCACGTCGCCGTCCAGATAGGCGCGGCACATGTCGTGCACGAGCTGCGGCTGAACGTCGGCCCACACGCTGATGGTGCCCGAAGCGCCCAGGCTCATGAGCGGCACGGTGAGGGCGTCCTCGCCCGAGTACATGCGGAAGTCGTCGGACAGCAGGTGGGCGATCTTGGCCGCGTAAGCGACGTTGCCAGAGGCTTCCTTAATACCCATGATGTTGGGATGTGCGGCCAGGCGCTCTACGTTGCGCTCGCTGATGCCGCAGCCGCAACGGCCGGGGATGTTGTACAGGATGCAGGGGATGTCCACAGCATCGGCGACGGTCTTAAAGTGCTGATAGATACCCTCTTCGTTGGACTTGTTGTAGTAGGGGGTAATGAGCAGCAGGCCGTCGGCTCCCAAGCCCTGGTAAGTGAGCGACTTGGTGAGCATGGTTTGCGTGGAGTTGGAGCCCGAGCCGGCAATGACGGGGACGCGTCCTGCAACATGCTTGACCACGGCGGCGACGACGGAGTTGTCCTCGTCATCGGTCATCGTGGCGCTCTCGCCGGTGGTGCCCAGGGTGAGGATGGCGTCGGTGCCGTTTTGCAGGTGGAAATCGATAAGGCGCTCGAGTGCGTCAAAGTCGACGCTGCCGTCCTTTTTAAACGGCGTGACGAGGGCGACGATTGAGCCCTCGAGGTTGCGGATATCCATGTTCTTCTCCTTCGCTTCCGCGATCTGGATGCGCTTATTCCATTGGGCGGCGACGGCCAAGCGCTCGTCTTGGGCGCGACGGCGGGCACTTTCGGCGCGCGACTTGGCCAGCAGCTCTCGGCCGCTCGGCAGCACGTCGAGCGTGGCAAAGTAATCGCCCGGGCGCTCGGCACGGCGGATGAGGTCGGCTGAGCCATCGGGGCGCAGCAGAACCTCGGCGGAGCGCAGACGTCCGTTGTAGTTGTAGCCCATGGAGTAGCCATGCGCACCGGTATCGTGGATCACAAGCAGGTCGCCCATGTCGATATGCGGTAACTCGCGATCGATGGCGAACTTGTCGTTGTTCTCGCATAGGTTGCCCGTGATGTCGTAGGTGTCCGTAACGGGTACTGTGGTCTTGTCGGCGCCACCCGGCTGGCCCATCACCGTAATGTGGTGGTAGGCGCCATACATGGCAGGGCGGATCAGATCGACGGCGCTTGCGTCGACACCGATATAGTCCTTGTAGATCTGCTTCTCGTGGATGGCCTTGGTGACCAGGCAGCCGTAGGGGCCTATCATATAGCGGCCCATCTCGGTGCAGATGGCCACATCGCCCATACCGGCGGGAACCAGGATCTCGTCGTATGCCGCGTGTACCCCCTCGCCGATGGTGTGGATGTCGTTGGCCTGCTGCTCGGGCAGATAGGGGATGCCGACGCCGCCGGACAGATTAATGAAGGCGACATGTGCGCCGGTCTCGCGCTCCAGGCGCGCGGCAAGCTCAAAGAGGATGCGCGCGAGCTTGGGGTAGTAGTCGTTGGTGACGGTATTGCTGGCAAGGAATGCGTGGATGCCAAAGTTTTCGGCGCCCTTGGCCTTGAGCGTGCGGAAGGCCTCGAAGAGTTGCTCGGTGGTCATGCCGTACTTGGAATCGCCGGGGTTATCCATGATGCCATTGGAGAGCTGGAACAGGCCGCCCGGATTAAAGCGGCAGCTGACCGTTTTGGGGATGGGCCCCGCAACACGCTCAAAGAACTCGATGTGGCTGATGTCGTCAAAGTTGACGATGGCGCCCAGCTTGTCGGCGAGCTCAAAGTCGGCAGCTGGCGTGTCGTTGGACGAGAACATGATGTCGTGTCCCGTGATGCCCAGCGAGCGGGCGATCATGAGCTCGGTATAGCTCGAGCAATCGCAGCCGCAGCCGTATTCGTTGAGAATGGAGATGAGCGCCGGGTTGGGGTTGGCCTTGACGGCAAAGTATTCCTTAAAGCCCGGGTTCCATGCAAAGGCGTCGCGCACTTCTTGCATGTTGCGGCGGATGCCCGCCTCGTCGTATAGATGAAACGGCGTGGGGAACTGCTCGACGATATGCTCGAGTGTCTCCTTGTCCACAAACGGCTGCTTGGCCGCATATGCCTCGTTGGGGGTCAATGCCATGTCCCGTAAACCTCGCTATCCAGACGGCGCCATCTGCGCATCGAATCCGCATAGCGTGGACCCAATGTCCGGATAGCGCTCCCGCATTGCTGCAGACAGTCCTGTGGGTGTTTCCCGCAGGCCCACCAGGTTGTTCGTGCCCGAAAAACCCAGTTCGGCGGGTTTCGCCTCCCCACGGGGTCAAAGCCTGCCGGCTCGCCCGCGGCTCTTCGTGCCCGCGCCTCTATCAAGTGGTAACGACCCTATCACGTTGCACTTTACCAAACAAGAGTATTCGTATATAACGTTTAAAAAATGCAGCAATATGCTGGAAACATGTGTGCCACAATCCTGTATCACAATAAGTTGCAACAGATGTGCCTCACGAAGGGATTCTCTATGACCGAGCTCCAAGAACTCCGTCGCTATCGCCGCGATCTCCATCGCATTCCGGAGCTCGATTTCGATCTTCCGCAGACTATCGCCTATATCGAGGGCGTGTTGGCGCCGCTCGCTTGCGAGGTGACCCATCCGTGTCCCAGCTGCGTCTGCGCTTTCTTCGACGCTGGCGTTGGTGCCGCGCGTGCCACGGCGATTCGCGCCGATATGGATGCGCTGCCCATCGCGGAGGCGACGGGAGCGGCCTTTGCCTCGATCCATCCCGGCAAGATGCACGCTTGCGGACATGATGGACACATGGCCATGGCACTTGCCGCCGCGACGTATGTCGACCGTACGATTCGCGAGCAGCCGGGTGCCATGAGGCGCAACGTGCTCTTTGTGTTCCAGCCGGCCGAGGAAACGACCGGTGGCGCCAAGACGGTGTGCGAGAGCGGCGTGTTCGAGCGCTACGGGGCAGATCGCATCTTCGGGTTCCACGTATGGCCCGACCTGCCTGCAAACACTTTGGTGAGCTGCTCCGGTCCATTGCTGGCGCGCTCGAGTGAGACGCACGTGCGCATTCACGGGACAAGTATCCATATCGCCAAGACTTACGGCGTTCCCGTAAACGAATCACACGATGCGGCGCTGGCGGCTGCCAAGTTCTTGGTCGCCGAGCGCGAATTGATGGACGAGTTGGGTGCCGACGAGCCCTGCATTGGTAAGTTCGGCCTGCTGCAGGCCGGCACCGTCTGCAACGCGGTGGCGGGGGAGGCCCATGTTGCCGGCAGCCTGCGTGTGTTTACAGACGACATGTTCGACCGTGCACGCGAGGGCGTGCACCGCGTGCTTGATGAGGCATGCGCTGCAACGGGCTGCACGTACGATCTCGACTTTGCCGAGGGCTATCCGCCGGTTGACAACGACCCCGAGCTATTTGCCAATGTCGCGCCTGCTTTGCCCGAGCTGCAGCTCGTGGATGAGCCTTTGCTGATTGCCGAGGACTTCGCTTTCTATCAGCGCCATCTGCCGGGTGTGTTCTTCTTGCTGGGCACGGGTGTGCCAGAGGGGCAAGAAAACCCGATTGACGCTGATGGCTGCCCAGCCTATGCGATGAGTGCCCTTCACACCGATACCATGCTCTTTGACGAGGAAGTCCTGCTCAAAGGACTCGATGTCTACAAACGATTGCTTGACTTGGAGTGACGATGGAACGACGTCGACAGTCTGCCGTGTATAGTCCGGGTGGGTGCGGGTGCGGCTTGCTGCTGCTCCCGGTTATTGCTGTGAGCATTGGCGTGATGTTTGCGCTTGCTGGACTGGCGGCAGCGGCACTTGTGCTGTTGATTGTGGCCATTGGCGTGACGATTTGGCTCTGCCGCAATCGCGAGCAACGCCGTGCCGACGGTAACACCAATGTCGGCTGGGTCGTCTTCCTGATTATTGCGTACCCGCTGAGCATCAGTTACTTGGCGTTCTTTATCCTGCTGCTCATCAGCACCTTTACTGGGGAATCCATCACGGTGGGGTAGGCTTCGACAAGCTTCTTGAGGATGAAACGAAAAAGGGGTCGGATGGGCGCTTTGCCCATCCGACCCCTTTCGCACGGTAGTTAATTCGGTCTCCTACTTTGCTGCCTCGCGGCGAGCGACCTCGTCGATCAAGATGGCATCGCCGTGCTTGGCGGCGGCAATGCTCGCGGCCATAAACATGCCCATTGCCGTGATGTAGGCGAAGAGCATCGACGGCGCCACGTCCATAACGATGCCGGAGAGAATCGGTGTCGCCACCTGAGCCGCCATGCTCACGGTGTAGTAGTAACCGGAGTAGCGACCCACGCTTTGGGAGCTGCAGCACTCCAGAATCATCGTGTACACGCACAGGTCCACGCCGCCCAGCGCAACGCCCATCAACAAAAAGACGCCGTACAGCACGGGCGAGAAACCGGGTGCCAGCCAAAGAAGCGCGGGGCATAAAACCATGATGACGGCGGTGCCCAGGGCGACCTTTTTACGGCCGATTTTGAGCGAAAGATTTGCCAGGGGTACGTAGCTTAGCAGCGCGCCTGCAATCGTCACGATATTGATGATGGCATAGGAACCGCCCTCCATGCCGTAGAACATATCGGCATAACGGCTGATATTGGTGGTCATGGCGTTATAGCTCATGTAATAGAAAAACGTTGCGGCGAGCAGCATGATGATGGAGCGGCGTACGCCGGCGTCTGCAATGCGATTTTTACCGCCGGCCTCGGGGGAGTCATCTTTGTCAATCTGATCCTCGTCGATGCCCATGGACAGCGATTTCTCGCGCATCTTTTCGACGAGGGCGGGCTCACGGACAAAGACGCCGTAGACAACGGCCGACACGAGGATAAAGACGGCCTGCAAGATAAAGAGCGGGAGATAATCGGGTTTGTCGGCCTTGGGAACCATGACCGAGATGGCGACGAGCATAAGGCCCGTTCCCGCATAGCCGACGATCTTTTCGATTGAGTCCGCCTTGGTTCGAAGTGGGCGAGGCGTAATATCGGCCACAATGGCAACCGTCATGGTGCGGTAGGCGCATATTGCAAAAAGCGTGAGGATAATCGCGCCAATGAGCAGAGGTAGGCTGCCCATGTTGTTGGCGATCGCGATGAGCGGGACGGAGAGCATTGCCACCGCGGAGCCGCCCAAGATAAAGGGCGTTCGACGCCCGAGTTTGCTTGCGCAGCGGTCCGAGAGGATGCCAAAGAGCGGAAGCAGGAACAGGCCAAAGACATTATCGATGGCCATGATCGCGCCGGTGAGCGAGTTGGATAGGCCAAAGGTCCCTGTGAGCATCTTGGGAACGATGCCGTCGTAGACCTGCCAAAAGCTGATCATGCCCATAAAGGGTAGGGAGGCGAGGGCGACGGCCTTGGTGTCGAGCCGGGCCGCCCGCTTAAGATTTGGTTGGGTCATGCTGGTTCTCCTGGTCGGTAAAAGCGGGGAGGGGTGCTATCGGCCCCCGTTCTACAGTTGTTCAAGGTTGGCGAGAAACGCCACATAGAATTCGATGCCGCGCTTGTAGACGTCGACGCCGATGCGTTCGTTGGCGGCATGGATGAGCTTGCGCGCCTCGCCCGAGTAGATAAAGCCGCAGAAGCGGTAGACGCGACCGCAGATCTCGTTGAACTCGCGCGAGTCGGTACAGGAGTTCTGCACGTAGGGAGCAAAGCCGGCCTCGGGATAGACACCCGACACGCAGCGATGGATGTAGTTGAAGGCGGCATCGTCTTCGTAAGTCGAGATGGGCGCGGGCTCGGTGTAGGGAATCGCCTCGTTGATTTCGACGGTGACATGGTCGGGGCTTACGCCCGAGGCGCGGCACTGCTGGGCGGCGAGCTTGCGGGCGCGCTCAACGGCATCGGCGATGGTCTCGAACGGAGCGATGCGCACGTTGAAGTTGGCGCGAGCAACTGGTGGCAGCACATTGTGCGCATTGGAGCCTTCGAGCTGCGTGAGCGCATAGGTTGTGCGCAGCATGGCCGAGGTCTCGGGGCTGGCGGCCATAATCTTGGTAACCGCGGGGCGCGTGAGCCACAGGTTGCCAAAGATTGCCTGATACGTCGCGCTGCTACGGGCACCCAACTCGGTCAGTGTGGCCTCGACGGCGGGCGTGAGCTGCGGCTTGCCGGGGTTGGCCGAGATAGTCTCGCATACACGGCAGAGAAGACGGCAGGCATCGTTTGCCGCAGGCGTAGAGGCATGGCCGCCGTCGGCGCGCGCCGTGACGGTAAGGTCGACGTGGCCCTTCTCGGACACGCCTACCATGGCAACGGGTTCGGTGACGCCGAGCGGGGCGTCGGTTGCCACGGCGCCACCCTCATCGAGCACCATGTAGGGATGGATGTTATGCTCGCGAAGCCACTGCACTGCATGGGTTGCAGTAGGTGCGGCGATTTCCTCGCCATCGCTCGAGAAGAACCAGACATCGCGCGGGGGAACGAAGCCCTGGGCAATCAAATGCTCGGCGGCCTCGAAGAAAGCCGAGACGATGCACTTGGTGTCGAGTGATCCGCGGGCCCAGATCTCGCCGTCGAAGATCTCGGCTCCAAAGGGATCGTGCTTCCAGTCTTGGCCCTCGACGGGCACGACGTCCTGATGCGCCATCATGACGATGGGGTCCAAGGCGGAATCGGCGCCAGGCCAACGCAGGAGCATGCCAAAGTCGTCGACGCGTGTGAGCTCGGCGACTTTAAAGAAATGCGGATAAAGTCGCTGAAGCGTGGGAATGCACTGGCTGAAGGGCTCATCATCGCGCTCGGCGATGTTCTCACGCGAAACGGTGGGGATGCGCAGCAATTCGCAAAAGCGCTCGACGGCTGCCTCGTCTGCCTTGTAGGTGCCTGCATCAAGAGGCGCGCCCTGTGCGACCGATACCGATGCTCCCATGGTGGGACTCCTTTCGTGTTGTATATCGAATACGTCAAGATTATCGCCCGCACCGCGCGTGGGAAATGGCGAAACACGTTGTTCATTTGCGGGCGGCGGGTCGGATAGCCTTAGCCGACGATGACCGTGCCGTCTTCGGTCACGGTGATGGCGTCTCCCGTCGACACAGCATCGAGAAACTCATCGCCCAGGTTGTCAATGGTGGGCATGGGGGTGTCGGTCCATACACCCGAGAGGATCGCGCCAGCGGCGGCAAGGCTGTCAATGGGTTTGGAAAACAGCAGGCATGCGGGTTGGCGCCCCATTTTGGTGGCGCAGAAGAGCACCATGCCGCCTGTGGTGGAGCCGATAGTCTGCGGAAGACACAAGGCACATCCCGCCAAAGGTTTGCCGTACAAGTCGGGATTGTTTTGGTCGGAACACGTGGCCTTTTTGTCGCCAAACATCAGTGCCTTCTGAAACGATGCGAGTGTGTTGAGCCCTCCGTGAGAGACAAGTGCCTTGGCGTGGGCAGTTCCGGGGACAACGACGCGGCCGTGAAAGATTTTTTCCATGAGGAGTCGCCTTCCTATTTGATTGGTTTTCCGGTGGTGACGTAGGCGAGCACCTCGTCGTCGGTGTAGTAGCGCGATGCCGAGTACGTACGCAACTTGTTGGAGTTGGTGATGATGGGCATGATGCCGCACAGCGGGTTGTTGGTGTACATAAGCGGGCAGATGCTCGAGACGACGGCACCGGTAGTCGAGAGGCGTCTGTATGCCGCAGTCTTGCGGAAGGCGTCTGCCACGGATGGGGCGGCGGTCAGTACGGTGGGTACTTGCACGCGGCACTTGCCGGAGGCGCTCAGCCCATCGCAGATGGCGTCTGCCCAATGGGCGAGTTGTGCAGACGAGAGGTGGGGGCAGCCGATGAAGGCAAGCTTGGGGCGCGCGCCCGGGTTCTTCCACATAACGGGGTAGCTCGAGCGGATGCGTTCCAGCTCGGCGTCGTCAATGCGATAGATTTGGGCGTCTGGTGCTATGAGGTGTTCGCCTTGTTCGACGGCCTCGGGCGTGATGCCGTCCACGTGGTAGAGCCCGACAGCGCCGTTCGATGCGCTGGCGGCGCCCATGTCCTTAAGGTAGTCCTGCGTGCCGGGTGTGAGTTCGCGGCCAAGCCAGCGGTCGAGGCCTTTAATGTAAGGGACGTCTTCCATCACCTTCATGCCAATGGCGCTGCCAAGCACTTGCGCTTCGGGCTTGCGCTTACAGTCGACTTCGATGATCCAGGTCGCCTTGCGGCCCTCATCGGTGAGCAGGCCGAATTCCGGGACAAAGCCGGCAATTGAGCCGAACATCTCGATGATGCCGGAGTTGCGATTGCAGCGAGCGCCCAGCACGGAGTTGGCAAAGACCACGGCGCTGCTTTCTGCCCAGCTTAGGATGTCGCCACGCCGAGGTCGATTGCCAACCTCGGGCTGGTAGCAGGTGCAGGTGAAAGCATCGTTGTCCAATAGACCCATGCTGCGCAGCTGTGCCTCATAATCGTCTTGTTTGGAATACATAATCTTGAACAGCAGCTTTTGCAGCGGGTTGGCCGGGACGGCGGGGTCGAGGGGCCTCGGGTCGACCGAGAATGACTGACCGGACAGGGCGCCGTCTTTCAGCAGCTCATCCATAAGGTCATAGACTGGACCGAGCATGGAGAGGCCAAAACTTGTGACAAGATGACCGTTTGCGCCGGTCACGGGAACCATACGCTCGGCGCCAAAGCATTCGCCGTACATAACGAGGGTCTTGACCACTTTGGCCATGGCGGGGCCCTTGGCGCCATCGAGCAGGGCTTGTTGTTGGGAGGTCAGGTTCATCTGTGAGCCCATCCTTTCGTGTTAGATATTGGTGCCGAGTCGGTATGCCGCACGGACCGCTTCGAGCACACGGCCGGGCGCAAACCCATCGCCGATGTTATGCAGCTCGTCAGCGGCGTGCGTCTGCTGCAGTTTGTAGAACAGCGCGTCGTCGGGGTGTCCGCCGCAGGCAATGATTACCAAGTCGCAGGTTAGCTCGAGTGACTTCCAGTCGTTGCCGATTTTGGGTGCAAGCGGGTTTTCGACGTTCTCGGGCAAGACCGGTGACCACGAGACGTAGGGGTCGGGAACGTTTTTGTGGCAGTTGCGACTCAAGTGGAGACGCGCACACCTCGATGGGGCTCCAGACTCGCGTTTGCCGCCGACTTCCGCGCGCTCGACGCGTGTCATATTGAGGAGCCGCACATTGCGTCCCCTGAGCGTATGGAGTAGGTGGCCGCGATTTGCCGTGCAGGCGCCCTGCATCATGTGAGGCAGCATTTCAATTACGCTGACCTGTGGTATGCCGTGTTCGACGGTGAGCCATTGGGCAACCTCGCAGCCCACGGCCCCTCCGCCAATGATGGTGACGGTTTTGGCGTTGCCAAGCAGCGCGGGTTGGCGCAGTAGCTGCGTTGCCAGCACGGCATGACCCGATGCTGCAAGCTCCGTAAGACCGGGGATGGGCGGTATTGCATTGGAAGTGCCTGTCGCGCACACGATTGCGTCGAAGCCTGCTTTTGCAAGATCTTCGGCGCGTGCTGCCCGTCCAAGTTCGAGTGTCAGGTTCCCGTTGGGTTTTTCTGCCTGCTCGCGCACCTGTCGAACAAGATATGATCGGTAGTTATCGAGGTCGAACTTGATCCGGGCGGCGCTGGCGGAGAGGAGTTTTCCTCCAAGTTCATCTTCGGCATCGATGAGCTTTACGTCGTGGCCACGACGCGCGGCGATTAGCGCACAGACCATCCCAGCGGGTCCGGCTCCTATCACCGCTATGCGTTTGGGTTCTTTGGCGGGAGCGGGTGTCTGGGGCATGAGGTATTCAAAGCTGCAGCGTGGATTGACGGCACACTGCGGATGGCCCCCTTCGACAAACTCGTTGAGGCATCCTTCCTGGCATCCGATGCAGGGGCGAATATCTGTCACGCGACCGGCGTACGCCTTGTTAGGCCACTCGGGATCCGCAAGCAGCGGGCGTCCGAGCATGATCATATCGGCGTCGCCATTGCGAAGGGCGCGTTCGGCAATGTCGGGGTAGCCCAACTTACCCACCGCGACAACGGGTACGGGAAGGCCGGCATTGGAGCGGATATTGTCGGCGGCAAAGCGCTCTCGAACGGCGCGCGCCACGGGAACGAAGCAGCCTGCGGGCATGCTCGCAGGCGGGTGGGGCATCCACCAGTTGTCATAGCAACCAAGGTCGACGTCAAAGATGTCTACTCCCGCCGCCACGAGCTCTTCCATATAACCCAGGGTCTGTTCGACTGTGCGGCCGCCGCGCATGCGTCCCAGATAGGTCGAATTCATGACCTGCTCGTCATAGGTTTCCTCGAGTGCAAGCGAAAGGTCGATGCGGTACATGATGGGGTAGTCGGGCCCAACGCGGCGACGGATTTCTTTGATCATATCGAGGCCAAACTGACGCCAATCGGCATAACGTCCGAGCTTGCGATGGTTAAAGGCGGGGTTTCCGAGCTGCTCGATAAGATAACCCTCGTGCCCGTGCAAATAGACGCCATCGATGCCCATGGCATGAGCATCGGCCGCCGCTTGGCCGATATTGTTTACGATACGGCGCAGCTTTTGGTCCGAGAGGCGCATGCATGGAATGGCGGGGATGTAGTAGTTAGGCAAGAAACTCGCCGAGACCGGAAACTTCTTTTGCGTGATGAGGCATTGCGGGTTGCCCACGCGGCCGAGTCCGGCCGTAAGCTGGACAAAAATGCGCGATCCGAAGGCATGGACACCTTGGGCAAGGTCGCGCCAGCCTGCCATAACGGTTCGGCTTCGATCGATGCGCGGGAAATAGGTGAGCTTGTCCAGCTCGGTGACCGTGGTATCGATGCCGTGGCTTACCGGCACGAGTCCTGTTGTGATGAGGCCGCAGCCGCCTTTGGCGCGGGCGAAAAAGTACTGCAGCATCATGCCACTGGGGCGGCCAGTTTCCTCGCACATGTCGATATTGCCCATCGGTGCCATGACAATGCGGTTTTTGACGGTGAGCTTGTTAATTTTGATGGGAGAGAAGAGCTTGTCAAAAGGATAGAGCTCTTGTGTCATGCGGGACGATCCGCAACCGGAATTTTTGGCGGGCCAGCTGTCGAATGAGTCGACGAGTTGCTGCACCAGTACGTCTTTTCCCAATGAGGTTCCTTTCAGATGTTGACAAGGTAACAAAGCAGTTTACGTCTAAATGTTTAATAGTCAACAACAAAGGTATGAGTTCGGTGAAGGAAAAAAGACTCAATGAGCGTCGGATGGCAAGTTGTGTCGCGACATTAGCTCCCAGCTAATGAATTTGAACTCGCTGCCTCCTACGATGTGCTGTGTGCCGGCACGGTAGCCGGATCGTGGGAAGGATGCATAATGGCAAAAGAGGGAAAGAAGCCGATCGGCAAGATCATTCTGGGTGTCATCGTGGTGCTTGTTGTTGCCGGCGTCGTAGGTTCTATGGGCGGTAACTCGTCTGATTCGTCTACGGGTGATGCAGCAAAGCCTGCCGAACAGACTCAGCAAGTCGAGGAGCAAAAAGAGGCACAAGAACCCTATACGGTTTCGGATGAGGCCGGGGATGCGTCTAATCAGTTCGCGTATAAGATCACTGGCACATTGACCAATAATACGGATAAAGAGCAAAGCTACATTCAGATTGAGTATGTTCTGTATGACGCAGACGGCAATCAGGTGGGAACGGCTCTTGCGAACACCAACCATCTCAAAGCGGGCGGCACCTGGAAGTTCGAAGCGATGAGCACGGTATCTCCCGACCAGGTTGCCAGCTGGGAACGTTCTGACGTGAGCGGTTTTTAACTAGAATTAAAAACATGGTTACTATGCGAGCTGGGGGGTGAGGCCATATGCCCGATAAGAAGCTAACCGAAGAGTTGCTCAACGAGCTGCTCGATGCTCCGAGTATCGAGGGCTATATCAAAGAGCACGACTTTACCGCCCCGTCGCTTTCGGGGTATCTGAAACAGCTTTTGGAAGAAAAGGGGCTGGAGCGTTCGCGCGTGGTGCGTATGGCCGACCTCAACGAGACGTTTGGCTATCAGATCTTTACCGGTGCGCGGCATCCGAGCCGCAATAAGGTGCTGCAGATTGCCTTTGCCATGGCGCTGACGCTCAAGGAGACCAACCGCGCCTTGACGGCGGCGGGCGTCAATGTCCTCAACTGCAAGGACCGCCGTGACGCCATCATCATTTTCTGTATCGATCGTGGCTGCAGCCTGCAAAAGGTGAACGAGGAGCTGTATCGCTTTGGTGAAGAGACGGTGAGCTAACAGCTAGCTGCCGGCGGAAGCGGTGTTCACGATATTTAGAACGTGCAGGGCACGGGCGTCATGGGGCGTCCGTGCCCTGCGTTATTATGGACGCTATGGATACTCAGAGCCCAACATATTCCGATGATGAGCTGACTGCTGCGCTCGCCGGACACCTGGCGTCACTTGAGCGTGATGACAGTTATCGCGTAGACCGTGTGCTCAAGCACTCCGACGTCGAGACGACCGAGCTCGTGTACTTTGAGGGCTCCGGCGGAGGATCTCTTGGCCCCTTTGTTCGCAAGCGCATCGACGCGTCGGCCCAGATTGGCGGGGCGTATGAACGCCTGTTTGCGGCCCAGCATGCTGGGCGACGTTACGAGCACTTGCCTCGGATTGTCGATTGCCGCCGCGTGGGCGACGAGCTTTGCGTGGTCATGGAATACATCGAAGGCGAAACGCTCGGGGCCCTGGTGGGGCGTTTGGGTGCGACGCCCGATTATGCTTGTGAGCTGTTTGGCGCCCTTTGTGATGCAGTTGCGGAGCTCCATGCCGGCTTTGCGTCGGCGGGGGAGATGGCCGCTCCGGTGATCCATCGCGACCTAAAGCCCTCGAATATCATCGTGTCGGGCGCAAACTATACGCCCGATACAGGCATGACGTTTTCATCGCTGGTGATTATCGATTTGGGAATCGCTCGCGTGTGGCGCGAGGGAGCCGATGCCGATACCGTTAAGTTTGGCACGCGTCCCTATGCGCCGCCCGAGCAGTATGGTTTTGGCCAGACGAGCGTGCGCAGCGATGTCTATGCGCTCGGTGCCCTGCTGTTCTTTTGTCTGACGGGGGCCGATCCCAAGCCAGGTCGGAACATACGCGAGCAATGCGAGGCACGTGACGTCCCCGCCTCGCTTGCCGATGTTATTTGCATGGCGATGGCGCTCGATCCGGACAAGCGCTTTGCAAGCGCGAAGGCGCTAGGGCACGCTGCACGCGCATCGTATGCGTCGTCCGCGCCGAATGCTGCTTCCTTTCAAGAGCCTCCGGAGCGGCGAGCCGTGTGCCCTGCGCCCGTGCTCCCCACGGATCAGTCTCAGGGTGGATTGCCGTTGGTGCCTGAGCGCCCGAATTTACTCTCCCGCATTCCCGACACCGTTGGGCGCATTTGGAACGCATTCGTCTATCTTTCGCTACTTGTTTTCTTTGCCGGAAGCCATTTTGCCGTTTTTCATCCTACGGGCGCCAACCAAAACTACCCGATGTGGTTTCTCGCGATTGAGTATTTTATCTTCGTCGACGGTCTCGTAGTGCTCATCCATTTTGTGATGCTCGACAAACGCCGCCTTCGCCGGCGGTTTGAGCTACTCGATAGATACCGCGGTAAAAAGCTTGCAAAGCTTTGGCTCAAGGCTATGGGTGTGCTCTTGTTGGCAATGATTATCATTGTTGCCATTGCAAACGCGACTGGCGTCGTCGATACCTCCGTCGCGTAAAAGAAAAAGGGCCCCAATTGGGGCCCTTTGACGTTGATCTTAGATGCGGTTCATCTGGGTTGCAACCTTGTTGTACCAGTCCTGCCACGTGGGCGGGCAGTACTTTTTGGCGGCTGCCGGGGTAAGCGTGGAGCCATAGTTGGCGCCCAGGTAGGCAACGTGGGCAGAGACGCCCTCGCTCCAGCTACCAAAGCTCCGCCAGCCGCCGCCGCGGGCGCTCCAGCCCCAGGCGTTATAGGAGCCGGCACAATAGAGGCCCTTGCTGCTCTCGATGCAGGCGATGGCGGGAGACCAGCGAGGGTCAACACCGGTGTTCCAGGCTGCCACGGCAAAGTTGTAACCCTGGCCTGCCATGGGGGAGCCGGCGAGGTAGTTGTCGATGCGACTCGTCCACTCGTTGATAAACGAGTCGTAATCGGAGTTGCCGGTATTGGAGTTGTTCACCGTGGTGTCGATAGTGGTGTTGGCGTTATTGGCCTGGCTGTTGGAGTTGTTGCCGCTCACGCCCTCGCCCGAGAGCTTCTCGGCGGCAGCGGCCTTGTCGGCCTCGAGCTTGGCCAGCTCGGCGGCATTCTCCTGCTCGGCCTTTGCCTGGGCTTCGCTGCGAAGCTGCTGGGCCTGTGCCAGTGCGTCCTCGGCGGTTTTCTGCTCGGTCTCGAGTTGGGACTTGGCCTGCTCGAGCTCGGTCTTGTTCTGCTCGAGTTCGGTCTGCATCTTGTTGAGCTCTTCGATCTCGTCGACGCTCGAGCTCGTGATCTGGTTGGTGTACTTGCAGGTGGTGATGAACTCGCCCAGGCTCTGCGCGTTGACCAGGAAGCTCACGATGGGGTTGGTGCCCTTCTGGTACTTATACAGATCGCGCATGGCGGAGCTCGCCTTGGCCTGTTGATCGGGAAGTTCGGCTTCGATCTTCTCGATGCTTGCCTCGTTAGTGTCGATTTGCTTCTGCAGATCCTCGAGCTTGGTGCGGGCTTCGTTGTAGGCACTCGTGGCGGTTTCGATTTTCTGCTGGGCAGCGGAAAGCTGATCCTGCGTTGCCTGCGAGGCGGCATAGGCTGCGACGGGGGAGAGCATCGGCGCGGCCGTCAGTGTAACGGCAAGCGCGGCGCTCGTGATGATACGAGCCGGCTTCGACGCAATGAGCGCTGCGGTGCGATGATTCGAATGCTGCATCCAGTCCCTCTGCAATCAATCGTAGGTTATGGTTCGAACGGTATTCTACTACTGCTTTCGACCTCAACTTGAACCTTAAAGGTCCCAAAGGGTCAAGTTGAACTTGAGGCTTTGGCTTTGACCTGCAGTTATGATGAATTGTTGAGAAACCATAGAGTTCAACTTTAACGTTACAGAGCCCTGTTTGAGAGGAGTTATGGGCTGTAAAAGCCATCTCAACGTGGGGTTTTATAACTACAGCGTGCCCTTCTGGCGAGCCTGCTCAATCTCTTCGAGGGCCTCGGCGGGGGTGAACGAACAGGTGCCGTCGCCGAG
Organism: uncultured bacterium; assembly: GCA_905215825.1. GTDB lineage: Bacteria > Actinomycetota > Coriobacteriia > Coriobacteriales > Coriobacteriaceae > Collinsella. Next base: position 14,015 of record CAJMRO010000014.1, on the reverse strand, counting down.
TTTGATTACCTGGATATCGTCGCCGGCGTAGACCTCTCCGCCCTTTAGTACCACGCCAAAAACGCCCTCGTGGGGAAAGATGCAGTCGCCGGCGAGATAGTAGATGGCACAGCGTGTGTGGCAGACCTTGCCGATTTGGCTGATTTCGACAAGCACCTCGCTGCCAAGCTTGAGCTGTGTGCCCAAGGGGAGCGAGAGCAGGTTGATGCCCCGGGTTGTGAAGTTCTCTCCGAAGTCACCCTTGCGCACATCGAGTCCGCGGGCCTGCGCCGTCTGGATGGACTCTGCGGCCAAAAAGGAAACCTGACGGTGCCAATGCCCGGCGTGTGCGTCGGAGGCGAGGCCAAATTGCTCTATAACGGTGTCGTGTCCATCGGCGACGGGCGACTTACGCGTGCCTTTGTGCTCCGACGTGTTGATTGAGACGATACGGGCAGGCCCGTTGTAGGCGTCGTTTGCCGTGCACAGGGGAGCGGTCGCTTTCGCACGTTCCGCCAGCTCGCGCCTCGCGGCATTGAGGATGGGATTATCGGTCGGATGGTCTTGGGGCACGTGTGCGCCTTTCGCTCGAAGATGTCAATACGCTGAATCCTACAACAACGGTAGGTTCATTGCCCATTGTCATACAACGGTGAGCGCCGTCTTCGTGCTGGCCTTCGTGCTGGACGATTGCGTCGATTGCCATAGATACGGTGGAGCTTTGGGCGCCGGCGGCTTGGCACGCTAGAATAAATCAGTTGCGCAAAGACCGCCCGTTGTGTGGGCAGTTCATGATAGGAAGTTTCCATGGCATTGCAATTTACAGAGCGCGAGTTCATTCCCGTGCTGCTCGGTGGCGACATCAACGCCTATTCGGTGGCGCGCGCCTTCTACGAGGAGTACCAGGTCAAGAGTCTGGTCTTTGGCAAGTATCAGACGGGTCCCGCGTACCGCAGCCAGATTATCGACTACACGCCCAACGTGGATATCGATACCATGCCCGTGATGCTCAAAACCGTCAACGGCATTGCCCAAGCGCATACCGATAAGACGATTGTCCTTGTGGGCTGTGGCGACAACTATGTCGCTCTCGTGGCTCAAGCCAAGGATGCTCATGAGCTGGCGGATAACATCGTCGCTCCCTATGCGCCCTACAGCATGCTCGAGCAGTGCCAGAAGAAGGAGATCTTCTACGAGCTGTGCGAGAAGCATGGTGTGCCCTATCCGCATACCTTTACCTTCACCATGGCGATGCTGAACGCCCAAGGCGAGGCACCTGCCGAAGTGCTCGACCAGATCGATTTTCCTTACCCGATGATTCTGAAGCCTTCTGACGGCATCATGTGGTGGCAGCACGAGTTCGAGGGCCAGAAAAAGGCCTATGAGATTGCCGACCGCGCCGAGCTGGAACAGGTCATTCGCGATTCGTATGCCAGCGGCTACACCGACGACCTGATCTTGCAGGATCGCGTGCCCGGCAACGACGAGTACATGCGCGTGCTCACCAGCTATTCCGACCGCAACGGTAAGGTCCGCATGATGTGCCTGGGCCATGTGCTGCTCGAGGAGCATCAGCCCCACGGTGTCGGCAACCATGCCTGTATCATTACCGAGCCCAACGACGAGCTCATGGGCGGCGTGCGCAAGTTGCTCGAGGACCTTCACTTTGTGGGCTATTCCAACTTTGACGTAAAGTACGACGAGCGCGACGGCTCGTTTAAGTTCTTCGATTTCAACACGCGCCAGGGCCGCAGCAACTACTACGTTACCAACAGCGGCTTTAACGTTGCCAAGTATGTGGTGGACGAGTATGTGTTCAACCGTCCGTTTGAGCCGGAGTTTGTGACGGCTCAGGACGAGGCCCTGTGGATGGTCGTCCCCATGGGCGTCGTCGACAAGTACGTCAAGGATCCCGAGCTGCGCGCTAAGGTGCATCGCCTGGACAAGGAAGGCAAGGGCGCCGACCCTTCGTTTATGAAGGGCGACTTTGTCTTTAACCGCTGGCTGCGCATGTGGCACACCAAGCTGCGCCACTTTAAGCTGTTCAAGACGTATTACAAGTAGATGAGCGCGGCGCCCGTCCGGTTTGCATCGGGCGGGCGCGGGTATGATACGCGCAATTGCGCAAGCGTCACCAAGGAGGCGGCGATGGAAAAGCTGGGAGTTATCGGCGGCATGGGCGCCGAGGCCACGTCGTATTACTACGACCAGGTGGTGCGTCATACGGCTGCTGCCTGCGATCAGGAACATATCGACATGGTGGTACTCTCCAAGTCGACCATGCCCGACCGCACGTTGGCCATTAAGACCGGCGAGCATGCCAAGCTGCTGGCGACCATGAAAGAGTGTGCCCAGGCACTCGAGTCGCTGGGCTGTGCGCACATTGCCATTCCCTGCAACACGTCACACTACTTCTACGACCAGATCCAGTCGTTTACGAAGGTGCCGATTATCCACATGCCGCGTGAGTCGGTTCGTTATGCCCTTGCGGGTGCGGTGATGGGGGAGTGCGAGTTCGACCCCAACCTGAGTATGCCGGCAGAGCCGGTGCACAAGATTGGCATCATGGGCACCGACGGAACCGTGGGCGCGGGCGTCTACGGCCGCGAATGTAAGGCTGCGGGTGTTGAGGTTGTCTATCCCAGCGAGAAACGTCAGAACGATGTGATGTCGCTTATCTACGATGATGTGAAGGCCGGACGTGAGCCCGATATGGATAAGTTCGACCGCGTGATGTGGGAGTTCGCCCGTAGCGGCTGCGACCGCGTCATTCTGGCCTGCACCGAGCTCTCGGTGCTGCAAAAGTACCGAGAGATGCCCGAGATCACCCTCGACGCCATGGATGTCCTGGTGCGCGAATCCATCATCCGCAGCGGCGCCCCCTACCGCCTCTAGCTTCCGACCTGTCAAAAAGGGACAGGTTAATTTTGGTAGGTTTTATCTGGTGAAACAGTAAAGGCCCCGGCTCGTTTGGTGCGAGCCGAGGTCTTTTGCGTTGGGCGGTTGCTGTCGGTGGTGAACTAGAACAGGAAGCCGATGGCGATGAGGGCGATGCTGACGATGTGCACGGCGATGTCCAGGCCCTTGATGGGGTAGCGCTTGTACGAGCTGGCGCGCGTACGCAGATAGAAGCCGCGCTGTTCTGCCGCCAAGGCTGTGGCATCGGTCTTGCCCACGCTCGAGATGAGCAGTGGCACGCACAGTGGCAGCATGAGCTTAAGCTTCTTGATGGGGTTCTTGGTGTCGTACTCGACGCCGCGTGCGGTCTGCGCCTCCATGATGGCGTTCATCTCCTGACCAAACACCGGCACAAAGCGCAGCGCCGTGGTAAAGGTGAAGGCATAGCGATACGGCACGTGCAGCACCTCGACGCAGGCGTTGGCAAGGTCGTTGAGTTTGGTCACCATGAGCATGAGGATGAGCGGTAACGCCACACCCAACAGGCGCAGGCAGGCCTTCGATCCTGTGATGAGGCCCGTGTCGGTGATAAAACCCCACACCACGTTGCCATCGCGCATAAAGGCCAGCTGGAGCACCAGCATGATAAGCGCGAGCGGAATCAGCAACTTGAGCAGCGAAAACAGACGGTCGACGACGCCGGCATAGGCACCCAGCGCAAGGGTGAGTGCCAAAAAGCCCAGCAGCGCCACGTAGGTGTCGGACAAGAAGATGCCGACGATGATGGCGGCGGCGAGGCCCAGTTTGACGACGGGATTCAGGCGATGCAGCAGCGTATCGCCCGGCATGTAGTCGATGACGTTAACCACGGTGGACCATCTCCTTGGTAATTCGAACGACATCGGTGACCTCGCTCACCTGCGCAAAAGCGGGCGAGACGGAAGATGCCAGACGGCGCGAGAGCTCGATAACCTGGGGAGGCTCCACGTAGGCACGCCGCATGAGATCGATGTTCGAGAATAGCTCGTGCGTGCGGCCGCGGTCGAGGATGCGACCGTCGGCCATTACCACAATGCGCTCGGCAAAGTCGGAGACGACTTCCATATCGTGGCAGACCATGATAACGGCGCAACCGCGCTCGGCCATGGTGCGCACCGTTTCCATGACGGTCATGCACTCGCGGTAATCAAGGCCGCTCGTGGGCTCGTCGAGCACGACGATCTTGGGCTCAACCACTACGACGGAGGCAAGCGCCACCATTTGTCGCTGACCGCGCGAGAGCGAGAAGGGCGCCTCGTCGGCCGGCAAGCCAAAGCGGTCGATGACGAGCTGGGCGCGACGCAGCGCCTCGGCACGGTCGATGCCGGCAAGCTCCAGGCCAAAGGCGACCTCGTCGAGCACGGTGTCCTTGCAGATCTGGCGGTCGGGGTTTTGGAAGAGGGTCGCGACCTCGCGAGCGATGCGGCTCGTGGGAACGGCTGCGGTATCCAGTCCCGTGACGCGCACGCTGCCCGAGGCGGGCTTAAGCAGGCCTGTGAGCAGTTTGGTGAGCGTGGTCTTGCCGGCGCCGTTTTGGCCGACGATGCCCACGAGCTCGCCGGGATAGAGCGTCAGGCTAAGGTCGTGTACGGCGGCGCCGCCATTGGGATAGGCAAACTCAACATGGTCGAAGGTGAGTACGGGTTCGGCGTCCTTGGCATGAGGGCGCAACGACGGTGCATGCGGGGAACCGGCGGGCGCCTGGGCTTCGATAGCCGCGCGTGCGGGGTCGACGATGCCCGAAATCATGCGCTCGGCCTCATCGACATCCAAGCAGGGGGTACCGCTTACCAGGCCATCGGCCTCGAGGCTATTGAAGATACGCGTGACGCGAGGGCAGTCGACGCCGATGGCACGGAGCTCGTCGGTATGCGCGAAGACCTCGTGTGGCTCGCCCTGCAGCGCGATTTCGCCATGGTTGAGCACGAGCACGCGGTTGCAGTACTCCGAGAGCAGGGCGACCTTTTGCTCGACGACGACGATGGTGATTCCAAGTGCGCGGTTTGCCTCACGCAGCGTCTCGAAGACCAACGTGGAGCTGGCGGGGTCGAGTGCCGCGGTGGGCTCGTCGAGAACCAAGACGCGCGGACGCATGGCGAGGATGGCGGCGATGGCTACCTTTTGCTTCTGTCCGCCCGAGAGGGTGGCGATCTCGCGGTCGCGCAGGTCGCTGATGCCGACGGTCTCGAGAGTTTCGCTCACGCGCTGCTTGATCTGGTCGTGGGGAACGCCAAAGTTCTCGAGGCCAAAGAGCATCTCGTCCTCGACGACCGAAGCGACCATCTGCGTGTCGATATCCTGCAGCACACTGCCGACGATTTGCGACACGTCGGTGAGCGAGACTTCGCAGGTGTCGTGGCCGTCGACCATGACGGACCCAAAGAACGTGCCGGTGTAGTGGTGGGGCACGGCGCCCGACAGACAGGCGGCAAGCGTGGACTTGCCGGCGCCCGAGGGTCCGATGATGCCGATGAAATCTCCCTTGTTCACGCTGAGCGAGATGTGGCTGAGCGCTTGCTCGGTCTGCGTGCCATAGGAGAACGAGACATCGTCGACGTTGATGATCGTTTCCATGGATACCTTTCATAGTCATTGGGGACGTTCTTTAATGACTAGTCGTTTAAGAACGTCCCCAAAAGCTAGTCGTTTGGGACAGTTTTTGGTGGTGAAGCACGGAGACGGCTTTACGAGGGGCCCCAGGTTGGCGCGAGAAAGAGGAGCGAAGCGTACTTGGGTACGCGAGCGACGAATGAACGCCAAGATGGGGTGGCTCGTAAAGCCGAGCGGGTTAGTTGAGTCTAAGAGCCTTCTGGATGGGCAGGTAGAGGGCGCCGACCAGAATGGCGTTAAAGACGGCGGTCATGGCAACGACGGGCAGCATGGCGGCGGCGAGCTCGCCGACCACGCCGAGCATGGCCATCTTGATGATCATGAAGATGACGCCGGAGACAAAGGTGGTCAGGAAGGTTGCGACAATGGCGATGGCTGGCTTGACCTGACCGTTCTTGCCGGCGGCGTTGACGATGCCGGCCATGAGCATGGCGGCGATGCCCTCGGCGGCAAAATCGACGAACGGCGAAGTGGTGGTGATCTGGATCACGGCAGCCGAGATGAGGCCAATGACGAGCGCCTGGCCGATGTTGGGACGAACGACCAGGATGGTGAGGCAGAAGGCCGAGATGATGAACTCGGGGCTGATCATGCCGCCCGAGATGCCCGAGATGGCCTTGCCGACGGTGAAGTTGAGGATGAAGCCGGCAGCGAGCAGGATGGCGAGCAGGACGAGGGCGCGGACGTCGAGTTTGCCGCGGTCGGCGGTCTGGACGGTGCGGGGCTGGGCGGCGGTGGTGTTCTGAGACATGGTGAAAATCCTTTCGGAATGGGGGTGCAAGAGAAAAGCGGAGGCGCGTGATGCGAATGCGATCGGGCTCGAGATAGAAAAAGGCCCCCGGTCGAAACCGGAGGCCTTCCAATCACCTAGAGCGCAAAAACAGGCGTGAGGGACTCACTGTCGACCGATCGTATTCGCATCACGCCACCACCAGTTGTTGAGAGACTTCATCGTGTTCTTCATGTTGGTGGCTCCTTTCGTGATGCCGTGGCGCGGTCGCACCTAGTTGCTGTTGCGCTGCACTATAGCACAGCGAAGTGTGTGCGGGGAAATCTTTTTTAAAAAGATTTCAGGCGGGTTTCCCGCCGGTCAAAAGAGCGGGCTGAGCGGGCGAGGCTGCCATTGCTGCCTTGTCCGCTCAGCTAAGACGTTACTCCTTATTGCGACGGTAGAGGAAGTAACCGCCCGCGGAGATGACGGCAACGCCAGCGATGGCGAATGCGGCCACCATGCGGCCATCAAAACGATCACCGGTGGTGGGCAGGCCGCCCTTGGTGTTCGTCTTGTTGGTGGTTACCGTGGTCGTGGTGTCCGACTTGCCAGGCTTCTCGGGCTTGGTGGTGGGCTGCTCGGGCTTAGCGGGCTGCTCGGGGGTACCGGGCTGCTCAGGAGTACCGGGCTGCTCAGGAGTACCAGGCTGATCCGGGGTTACCGGGTCGGTGGCAAGAGCGTCCTTGGCGTAGGTGATGGACACCTTGAGGCCGTTGATCTCGGTGTTCAGGTCGCTCGGGGCGAAGGGCTGGTCGAAGTTTTCGGCCTTCTGATAGGCGCGCATCTCCTGGAGCAGTGCCTTGCACTTCTTGTAGGTGTTCTCGGTAGCAGCCTTGCCGGCCTTGTTAGCCAGGGCAGTGCGGCCCTCGGTGGTCGTCTCGGCTAGCATGGCGGCGTCAACTTCCTTGTTCTGCTCGATGAGCTCGTTCTGGAGCGCATCGAGGTAGGCACGGACGCTGATACCAAGGGTGTCAGGGTTCTCAAAGCAGAGCGAGCTGATGTCCATGAGGACGTAGTTGATTGAGTTCTCGGGCTCCTCGTTGTACACGACGTCAGTCTGTTTGCAGTGATCGAAGGAGACGGTCTGATCGCTGAAGTACGGGCTGACCTCAGTTATCAGAGCGGAGTACAACGGGATGGCGACGGAGTACGCGGCGCGGGAGAGCATTTCCCACTGGATGGTAGCGACTTCGGGGTCATACCCGCGACGAATCTGGAAGAGGTTGATCTCGGTGTTGCGCTCGCTGCCGATGCAATAAACACCATCAGTGTTCGCGTTGAGGCCAGGGACGTTCTCGCCGCGGTTGCCGAAGGCGCGAATCAACTCGAAAGTGCTCCAACCAGACTTGCCAGGCTTGAAGAACAGGGGCTGGATTTCGCTGACCATGGCTCCCTTTTGGTCAGGTTTTCCTTTCTCCTTTACTGCGATAATGTCGTAATCTGTGCCTTCGGTCAGCTGACTACCAAAATAATTGCGGCCTTGCACATAACGGGACCACTGGTTTACGCCGGAATCGGCGAGGCTTTCGCCATACGTTTGGGCGACATCGAATTTGCCGTCAGCGGAGTATTTGGCGAAACCCTTTTCTTCGGGCATGGATTGGATCTTTTCAGAGTGGAGGCAATTCTCGGTGTCATTGAGGTCGACATCGTAGTTGAGGCTCCCGATATTAGGGTTGAGCGACGCGACGTCGTCAGCGAGCTTCATGGCGATCCACTGATGGGCGGAAAGTGTGGCGAACAGCCAGGTCTCGTTGTTGTCGGCGATGATGATCTGGTCGTTGGTGCAGACGCCTTGATCATCGATCAGGCTGCCGAGAAGCTCGACGCCCTCGCGGGCCGTGGCGCTCTCGCCCAGGATGATGCTGCCGTAACTGTACTCGCCCAGACCCACTTCCTCATCGATGGGGTCTGCTGCAGCGGCCTCCTCGTTATAGGAGGTGCTTAGCGTGGCGGAGCAGGAGACGCCCTTCTCGTTGATGCCGGCCTCGGAGTAGGCGTCGGTGCGACCCATCCAGTTGGAGGGGTGGTCGCGTACATAGCTGTAGCGATAGGTAGGCTTGTTCGAAGTGTATTCAAAAGCAGATTCAATCGAGCTGTACTTAAAGCCAGGTTCGTGGGCAGGTTCGATGCCGTAGTGCTTAAGATAGCGCTTGCCAAAGTCCTCGGCGCGGCCGTAGTACGTGTTGCCGTCGGCCGTAAGGTTTTTGCCCATGTATATCTGCGTGCAGGCGAGCGCAGATGTCGGCATGGACATGATGGTTGCAGCTCCAAAGGCGAGGCCTATGCCTAGCTTCTTGAGCGCGTTGACGGGGTGAGTTTTCCTCATTTTCCCTCCCAGCGTGCGAAAGCCCTCCGTTGCCAGAGGGCTTCAGCCAATAAAGACACCCCATTAGCGTAACGAACTGGAAACAATATTCATCTATGAAAGAAACTTACTTGATAAGCGTAATAAAATATGCGATGAGCGGTTAATTATACTCAGTTTGTAGCTTTACTTTAATAAAGGCGCCCTGTGATTACTGTAGCCGAATAAAGTAGCTGGGAATGCCCGAAATGAAAATCCCCCTGCTGTTTGGCAAATGCATAAACAGCAGGGGAGACGATAATTGGATGAATATCATACCAATGTGGAATTACTTCTTCCGGCGGTGGATCACGTTGATCGCATAGCCGACGAGCATGGCCAAAACGATGATGATGAAGCCGAGCAGGGGATTGTCGTTCATAGGGTCCTCCTATTTTCCGAGCGGGGAGAATTCGTCGACGATGAGGTCGAGGCATTGTGGAAGCGCGCGGGCTCCAAAGACGCCCGAGTTGCTGGAGATAATCTCGCCATCGAACTGCATGCCCAGCGACGGGGTGCAGGTGATCTTGGCTTCCTTGGTCTGGATGATCTTGAACTGCGGGCGCCCGAGTACCTTGCCGGCGGGGTCGAGTGCGGCGGTGATCACGGTAGGCAGCAGCTGCACGGTGCGCACGGGTTCGATGACCGCAATGTCGACCATGCCATCGTTCATACGGCAGTCGGGGAACAGGTTGATGTCGTTTTGGATGACCGAGGTGTTGCCGGCCATGCAGCAGATGCCGTCGAGCTCCTCGACAATGCCGTCATGCTCAATCGTAAAGTGCGCTACCGTAGGGTTGGGCGTGGCGAGCGCAGAGAGGAAGTAGGCGATCTCGCCGATGTCGTTTTTGGTGGGGGCGGCCTTCATCATGATCTCGGCGTCGAAGCCCGAGCCGGCGATGATGATGAAGCCGTGGCGCTTCTCGTTGCCGTTCTCGTCGAGCCAAAAGAGCTCGCCCATGTCGACTTTGACCGTGCGACCGGCACGGCAGGCCTTGGCGAGCGCCGCCGCCTCGGGGGCATTGCCGATGTTGTTGAAGAACAGGCAGGCCGTACCGGAGGGGAAGACGAGCGTGGGGACACCGCATCCGCGCATCTGGTCGAGCACGTTGGAGACAGTGCCGTCGCCGCCCGAAACGACCACGCGGTCAAACTCGCGCACGTCTGCCACGGCGTCCTCGGGTTCCATGCCATCGCCGATAAAGCGCATCACGACCTCGTCGCCGCCCTGTGCAAGGGCGTGCGTGAATGCGAAGATTTCATCTGAGCTGGGGCCCGATGCCGGGTTGTGGATGATAAGGCAGCGCATACTTACGTTCCCGTTCTGTGACTAACCGAGTATAGTTGTAAGGCAATGCCGATATCCTACCCGTGTTTTTCGGGCCTAACCTTATTCGATGGGTTGATATGTACATTTCCACACATCAGGCTCTACTCGACTTTTGCCAGCGCGCCCGTGAGTTCGACGCGATTGCCGTCGATACCGAGTTTTTGCGCGAGCGCATGTTCCATCCGCGTCTGTGCTTGGTTCAGATTGCCACCCCTGCCGAGAGCGTCGCGGTCGATCCCCTGGTAATCGACGACCTCTCGCCGCTGGCCGAGCTTATGGCCGACGAGAGTGTGATCAAGGTCTTCCACGCCTGCTCGCAGGATATGGAGGTCATGCTCCATACCGTAGGCGTGCTGCCGCGTCCGATTTTTGACACGCAGGTGGCCGCCGCCTTTTTGGGCGAGCGCCAGCAGATTTCCTACGGCGCGCTCGTGCAGGCGTTTTGCGGCGTCTCATTGCCCAAGACCGAGTCACTGACCGACTGGTCGCGTCGCCCGCTGACCGATAAGCAGATTGAATACGCGATCGATGACGTCAAGTACCTGATTGTCGCCTATACCGAGATGATGAGCCGCCTGCGCGAGCTGGGCCGCGTGGACTGGGTGCTCGACGAGCTGCGCCCGCTGGCTGACGAGTCGCACTATCGCGCCGATCGCCACGAGGCGTTCCGCAAGGTCAAACGCATCAATTCGTGCAGCCGTCACCAGTTGGGCATCGCGCGCGAGCTCGCCGCCTGGCGCGAGGACCGCGCCGAGCGCCGTAACATCCCGCGCAAGTGGGTCATGTCCGACGACACGCTGCTTGCGCTCGTTAAGCGCAATCCCGTGCGCGTTGAGGAGTTCCGTAGCATCCGCGGTACCGATCAGTTGGGGGAGCGCGACGTGGACGGTGCGCTCATGGCCATCAAGCGCGGCGCGAGCTGCCCGCACGATCGCCTGCCGCTCATGGTGCGCGGGCACCGTCAGATTTCGCCGGAGTTGGAGAGTGTGACGGACCTGATGTACGCGCTCATCCGCCTGGTTGCCGAGCGCTCGGGCGTGGCGACTTCGGTCATTGCCTCGCGCGATGACCTGGCCGACTACATTGAGCATCCCGAGCAGAGCCGCCTGCGCGAAGGTTGGCGCTTTGAGCTTGTGGGCTCGCGCCTGGACGATCTGCTTTCCGGCAATATGGGGTTGACGGTGAAGGACGGCAAAATCGAGCTCCTGTAGGGAAGCCTAGCCGGTTGAGTGGGTAAAATGCCTCCAATGTGTAACTCGACTCGGAGGAATTCGCATGCCTTATTACTATGGATACGGCTTTGGCATCGACCCGCTGTACCTGCTGGTTGTTCTTGTCTGCACGGTGCTTGGCCTTGCCGCACAGAACTATATCAACTCGACGTACAAAACCTGGTCCAAGGTTCGCTCGGACGGCGATACGGGTGCCACAGTCGCTCGCCGCATGCTCGATGCCAACGGTTGTAGCGCCGTGGGTATCAAGGGTGTCGCTGGCGAGCTCACCGACCATTACAACCCGCAGGACAACAACCTGTATCTGTCGGATGCCAACCGTTCGGGCGGTTCGGTCGCAAGCGTTGCCGTCGCCTGCCACGAGGCGGGCCATGCCGCCCAGCGTCAAAGCGGCTATGCCATGATGAAAGTGCGTACCGCCCTCGTGCCGGTCGTCAACTTTACCCAGAACACCTGGACCATCGTGTTACTCTTGGGCCTGTTTATGAACATTGCCGGGCTCACGACCCTCGCGTTGATCTTCTTCTCGTTTAGTGTGCTGTTCCAACTCGTTACGTTGCCTGTCGAGATTGACGCCAGCCGACGTGCTGTGGCGTACATCGAGCAGTCGGGCATGAGCTCCAAGCAGGTCAACGGCGCCAAGAAGGTACTGACGGCAGCCGCGCTTACCTATGTGGCTGCAGCGCTCACTTCGATCATTCAGTTGCTCTACCTTATGGCTCGCTACAACAGAAACTCCAACCGATAACAAATGGGACAGGCAGGCGCCGCGGGGATTCGTGTCCTCGCGGCGCTGTACTATGTGTTGGACTTAATTTCGCACGGGGCCGGAGCCTCTGTGCTCGATAACGAAAGGAGGCTGCGTGGCAGGCTGGAACCTAACCGGTAATGCCGTTTCCGCCGAGTTCGACGGTTCGGACGAGCAAGAGCGCAAGGAGCTCAGCGTGAGCCAGGCGGTGGAGATCGCCGCCGGTGCGCTCGATGCCATTCCGCAGCTGAGCGTCTTGGGCGAGGTCACGGGTTTTCGTGGTCCTAACGCCCGAAGCGGCCACTGCTATTTCCAGATCAAGGACGATTCGGCCGCCGTTGACTGCATCATTTGGAAGGGTGCCTATCTCAAGCGCACGTTCGATCTGCGCGACGGTATGCAGGTGAGCTTTAAGGGCAGCTTCAATCTCTATAAGGCTACGGGCCGCATGAGCTTTGTCGCTCGCTCGTTTTCGCTGGCGGGGGAGGGTCTGCTGCGTCAACAAGTGGCGCAACTGGCCGAAAAGCTACGCCGCGAGGGCCTGATGGACGAAGCGCGCAAACGCCGCATCCCGGTGTTCTGGCCGGGCCAATTCCAAATATTTCCCGAAAGCTGTCCAAATCCGCCTCGGGATGAATGCCCGGATGGGCAAACAGTGCCTTTGGCTCCGAGCCGAACACAAGTGTGTCGCCCTTTATGGAATAAAAAAGCGGCTTGACTCCAAGCCTATCCCGGCAGAGAAACAAGGTATTGCGTTTCTCATCCCATATGGCAAAGGCAAAGATGCCGTTGAGCATGGCGGCCACTTTCATGCCATACTCCATGTAACCGTGGAGGATCACTTCCGTATCACAGGTGGTATCAAAATGGCAGCCGCGGCTGATCAGATCCAGTTTGAGCTCCTCCGCATTGTAGATCTCCCCGTTATAGACAATGCCATATTCCCACTCGCCCCGCCGGCGAATCATGGGCTGCGCACCGCCTGCCAGATCCCGGATGGATAGCCGGGTATGGGAAAGCCCCACATTGCGCCGCAGATACTCCCCCGTCTGGTCGTGGCCTCGATGCGCGATAGCTGTCCTCATCCGCTCAAGCACCTGTGTCCACAGGCCGGTATCTTGAAGAAAATCTGCTTTAAAATTGCAAAATCCGGCAATTCCACACATAAGAACACCCCACAAACAGAAATACAAAATTCGGTATCGTCATATTGTTCCTTTGCAGTCTATTCGTTTTCTGCCGGTTTTGTGAGCACACACTGATGGCCGCCGCGGTTCCTGCACGATAGATCAAACCGGTTCCGCCTTTCCGCTGCTGCAAAGCTTTTTGCACCGTTCTTCCTTCTTCATGGAATACGGGAATGCACATCATCAGCTTCAAAGGGATTTGTCCGCGACCTGTGAACCGCCGCTGCTTCGTTCAAAGCGGCAGAAGATCGATCTGCACAAATTCTGTGGTTTCCTTGTTAGCCCACCATGAAAAGAAGCCTTCCCGGACGCTCATCACAGAGGCACCTCTTCCCCTTCTGTGCAAATTGACTTTTCCTGCGTCCGATACTAAAATGAAGACTGAAACAGAATGAAACACAAGGACACGCCAGTAAGGGCGGCAAAGCCATTCGGATAGATACGTATCAGGAAAAACATAATAGATAAGCAAACGGAAATCCTTCACAGAGCATGGCTTCCCGCACACAAAACACCGCGTAGGCATTCGAAAGGAAACAGAATGATCAGCGTAGAAAAGCAAGGCGAAAAATGTCAGATTTTTTCCAACGGAAATCGGTTGGGAGAAATCGAGCTTTATGAGAATCCCTTTCACGGCGTCAACTGCTATGCAAAAGTCAGGTTGCCCTGCCTGCAGCCCGCCGTCAGCGAAGAGCTGTGGCACAAAATAAAAGAAATAGCGGGCCGCCCGCTGCAGGTTATGGTGGATTCGAGCGATGAAGCAATGATCCGATTTTTATCAGCCGGCGGTTTCCAATGCAGGCGCAAATGCTATGAAGTGGACGCCTGTGCTGCGGATTATATCGGCAGCAAGATCAACTTGCCGCTCTTTCC
>CAJMRO010000013.1:0-31079 GCA_905215825.1 uncultured bacterium | reverse complement strand
TGCACTTACCATCGCGGGCAGCGATTCCAGCGGCGGCGCCGGCATTCAGGCCGACATCAAGACCATCACGGCGCACCGCCTGTATGCCGAGACGGCCATCACCGCCATCACAGCGCAAAACACGCTGGGCGTCACCGCCGTACAGGATATCTCGCCAGATATCGTAGCCGCGCAAATTGACGCCGTTTTTGACGATATCCGCCCGAGCGCCGTCAAGATCGGCATGGTTTCTTCTGTCGAGATTATCGAAGTCATCGCCGACCGCTTGAGCGCCTGGAACGCAACGAACGTGGTCGTCGACCCCGTCATGGTCGCCACCTCGGGCGCGCGGCTGATTGCCGAAGATGCCGCCGAGGCGCTCACCCGCCGCCTGTTCCCGCTGGCGACGGTTATCACGCCCAATATTCCCGAGGCCATGGCCCTGCTCGACTACGAGGTCGACTCCGAGCGCACGCAGCAAAATGCTGCCATGCTCCTCACCCGCCGCTTTGGTTGCGCATCCCTCGTTAAGGGTGGGCATCTTGTCAACGAGGCCAACGATGTACTGGCCGAACCCGCGCCGCTCGATGACGAGGGCAACCATCTGGGAGATCCACTCACCACGTGGTTCCGCCACAAGCGTATCGATACCAATAACACACACGGCACCGGCTGCACGCTCTCGTCCGCCATTGCCTGCGCGCTGGCCCAGGGTATGGATCTTGCCGATGCCGTCAACGCTGGCAAGGCCTACCTGACAGGCGCTCTGGCCGCCGGCCTGAACATGGGCAAAGGCTCCGGCCCCGTCAACCACATGTGGCAGTATTAAGATTCGCAGTCCAAAACCACCGCAAAGGGGACAGGCACCCTTGCGGTGGTTCCCACAAACATCTCGATCTGTAACAGTTAAAGTCCATTTTTCGGCCCACCCGTTACAAATCGAGACATCCAAATTCCACTGAGAAGATAATCTCGATGTGTAACAGTAACTCGGCAAAATCGACCCTAGATGTTACAGATCGAGACAAACGACCGATATCGACCTAAATAATCTTAATCTGTAACATCTAGCCCGTTTTTGGCCTTACAACTGTTACAGATCAAAGCAAACCAACGAAACAAGCCGTCGCAAGGAGAACTATTGTGGTGGTTTGGGGCCGTGCTACTCACCGAGCATCTCTTGGAGCTTGGCCGCCACGGCGTGACCCAGGCTCTCATGGCTTTCGGGCATCATATGCAGATAGTCGATATCGCCCGGCTCGGCAAACTCCGCTGCATTCAAAAAGTCGCAGCCAAACTGCTCGGCTACGTGCGCGTAGTATTCAGCAAAATGCTCCGAGGCCTCGACGGAACGCTCGTCAAAATCGGTCATATATACATCGGCGATCTGCGGCTTGATCTTGATAGGAGCCATCAGCAGAATGCGCGGACAAGGCGCAGCGTCGGTCCACGGAAACGCGCGGACGGCGCGAATCAGCGCCATGGCGCCACGGGCGATATCGCCAGCCGTCACGTTAAAGACCGTCTTGCAGTCGTTGGTGCCCAGCATGATCACAATGGCGTCCAGTGGCTTATGGGCCTCGAGCAGCATCGGCAGCGCGCGGATGCCGTTAAGATTGGTGTCCAGATGGCACATGTCGTCGCGTACCGTCGTGCGGCCGTTGAGGCCTTCTTCAATTACATGCCAGCCCTCGCCTAAGTCACGTTGGGCCACGCCGCACCAGCGCACATCCCGCGCATAGCGCACCGCGGTGCCGTCGCGCATGCCCGCCGGATCGTAACCATAGGTGTTGCTGTCGCCAAAGCATAGAACGTTTTTCATCGTAAGCCCCTCGCTCAGTAAAAAGCCGACGGGAGCAGCCCTCCCGCCGGCTCGACCCATCTGTCAGCACGTACCGATTACAGGTACTTGCGCCAATCGTCCTCGTTCTCATCATCCTCGGTAGCAGCCTGGGCCTGCTCGGCGGCGCGAGCTGCCGCAGCGCGAGCGGCAACCTGGGCATAGGACTCCTCGTTGCGCTCGGGGAAGTTTGCCAGCACGTGCTCGAACTTGGCAAAATCCTCATCCCAGCGCGTAGAAGGCACGGCAAAGAAGACTTGCTTGACCTTAAAGTCGCCCGACGCGAGCTCCTTGCGGAAGAGCTCGGCCACGGCCTCGGCGTCAAAGCCGTTGTTGTCGCAGCCCCAAGCGCCCAGTACGAGCTTCTCGCGACCCAGCTCGTCGCAGATGGCAAGCACAAAGCGAATGCGGTCGCGCAGGGCATCCAGCAGAGCATCGTCGCTCACGCGATACTCCTGGCGGGCGCGCTTAACGTTGGGCGCGGCGGCCACGATCACGTCGGCGTATGCATGCACGTGGTTGCGATCGAAGCGCACCGCAGGCACCACCAGCGCACGGTTTCGGTAAAGCTCGCAGTTGATGTTGCGGCGACGGTTCTCGCCGTACCATTTGCGCTGCTTATCGAGAACGTTGTACAGATACGAATCGGCGCACAGCGTGGCCTCCTGGCCCAGATAACCCTGAATATAGCCACCGCCCGGATTGGTGAACGAGGCAAAGGCGAGCACGGCCATGTCGCAGAACTGCGCATAGCCACGACCGTTGTCCAAGATGGCCTGCGTGGCGGAGGCATCGAGCACGGTGACCTCAGGCAGGGACGCAGCAGGCTCCTCAGCAGGCGCGGACTCAGCTTCGGCGATTTCCTCGGCAGGCTCCTCGACGGGCTCAGGAGCTGCCTCGGTCTCGGGCGCTGCCTCGCTCTCGGGTGCCGCCTCGGTCTCGGCAGCCTCCGCGCCCTCGACGTCCTCGGCAACCTGTTCTTCAGCGGCCACAGCAGTCTGAACCTTGGCCTTCATCGCCGCGACAAAGCCGGCAGGCATACCGTCAAACTCGCGAACACCGGCAAGCGAACGCTCGATATCCTTGGCGCACGCTTCGGACACAGTTGACACGTGACGCTCGGCGGCCTTGGCACGGGCCTCGCGCTTGGGATTGGGCTGACCCGCTCGGTTGGACCTGCGGTTACGGTTCCTGTTGTCGACGTCTGCCATACGTGGCCACCTTTCCTGTCGCTGCCGCTATCGGCTTTTCCCATCCATGATACCCCGCCGCGTACAAAAAAGACGGCCCCGAAGGACCGCCTTTCGCATCGATTTGCCCGCACGGCAAGCACCGCCGCAATTCGCCACTAGTCGCGACGGCCAAGGATGTTCAGGATGCGCAGGAACACGTTGATAATGTCAACGAACAGATTGGACGCCATGAGCACGGCGTTGGGCAGCGTAGGCGGCACCGTCGTGGCAACATAGGTGTCGTAGCCAATAAAGCCGGCGAACACCACGATCACGATCAGGTCGGTGATGGACTGCGAGACGCCCATGAACATCAGCACGATCTCAACCAGAACAGTGGCGAGCAGAATGCCAAAACCGATGCCATATACGCGCTGGAAAAACTTGGGGAAGGTCACGCCCAGCGCGCCAAAGACAAAGGTGATGGCGGCCGTGGCGATAAAAGCGGTGTTGATGGTGGGCAGGTCGTAGTTGGCAAGGCCAAACGACGCGGTCAGGCCAAAGGTACTCGCAAAGATTACGTAGCCCACAAGGGACAGGCCCACGGACTGCTTGCTGGCGGCGGCCGACATCATGACCATGCCGACGATGGTCAAAATAAACGAGCCAAAGACCAGCGGCAAGGCTGCGCCGCTCATCATCATGCGCGCAAACGACATGGTGCTCGTAAAGTAGGCGCCGGCGCCCATGGCGCAAAAGCCCAAGAAAATCAGGGCAGACATGACAAGGTTGTACGCGCGCGGCGACATCTCCTTGGCACGGCTTGCACCGGTCTCGATGGGGCCGTTCTGATAGCCCTGGATATCGTTCATACTTCGTCCTTTCACAAAGCGCCGTGAAAGACGGCGCAGCAGATGACAAGATTCCTGCCATTGTACCCGAACGCCGTGCGTCCTTACCTACGGCGCTCGCCCTCAAGCGTACGATCAAACGCCCAGACCCACCAACGCATCACGTGGGCCTGCGAGCCGTCCGGCCGTCCGCACGCCTGGTCCTCCAGATACAACTCGGTCGCGTGCCCGCCAAAACGCACCTTATAGGTTGCCGTACGAACGCCGTGGACCGTCAGGCCAAAACCAGTGGACGAGACGATCTCGTCAATCGTAAAGCAGCGACCGTCGACCCAGCAGACGGTAACCGGCACGACTTGTCCGCCCGCGAGGATGCGGGCCACGACGTCCACATACTGCTTGTGCACGCGCCGAGTTTTGCCGTCTGTCTGTCGATATTCCATGCCTCCTATTATCGAACGCATGTTTGCATGTTGTAAAGCGAACAGACTGTGGTTTTGGAGTGTCGTAGTAATCGCACGTGTCCGTATGGCGTGTTAGCAAAAAGAACACCCGCGGTCAACAGGGCTAATATTCAATTTTAGTGCCAAAAAGTTCACTTCTCCCATCAGAACTCGGTAAAGAGACCCGCAGGAGGTGATACGATTTATCATGTTTTTGTAACGTGTCTGCAAACTTCGAGAAAGCCCATATATGGACGTAACGTTCTCAACCTTCCTCGGCCAAATTGTGTCGAACCCAGTCCTTGCCGTCACCGTGATCCTCGCGTTGGGCGCCATCTTCGTCAATGGATGGACCGACGCGCCCAACGCCATCGCGACCTGCGTCACTACGCGTTGCATGCCCGCCCGCGCCGCCATTCTCATGAGCGCCGCATTCAACTTCCTCGGCGTGCTCATCATGACGCACTTTAACGCGAGCGTCGCCAACACCATCTCACATATCGTCGACTTTGGCGGAAACAGCACCATGGCGCTCGCCTGCCTATGCGCGGCGCTGTTCTCCATCGTCGTCTACGGCGCCACAGCGTCGCGTTTTGGCATCCCCACCTCGCAAAGCCACAGCCTTATCGCCGGCCTGACCGGTGCCGCCATCGCCCTCGGCGGTGCGAGCAGCGTCAACGTCCACGAGTGGATGAAGGTCATCTACGGTCTGGCGCTCTCCATCGGCCTGGGCTTTGTCATGGGCTGGGTCCTGTGCAAGCTCGTCTCGATTCTTTTCGCCGCCGCCAACAGGCGACGTGCCAATGTCTTCTTTAAATACGCTCAGATCGCGAGCGCTGCGGCCATGAGCTTTATGCACGGCGCGCAGGATGGACAGAAGTTCATCGGCGTGCTCTTTTTAGGCGTGGCCTTTGCCAGCGGCCAGACGAGCGTCGGCGATGCAGGCATCCCCATCTGGATTATGCTGCTGTGCTCGGCCACTATGGGTATCGGCACCAGCGTGGGCGGCGAGCGCATCATCAAGTCCGTCGGCCAGAGCATGGTCAAGCTCGAAAAGTATCAGGGCTTCTCCGCCGACCTGGCGGGCGCCGCAAACCTGCTGCTTGCCACCCTTACCGGCATCCCCGTGTCCTCCACACACATCAAGACCTGCGCCATCATGGGCGTCGGTGCCGTCAAGCGCCTCTCAGCCATCAACTTCGGCGTCGTCAAAGACATGATGTTCACCTGGTTCTTCACCTTCCCCGCCTGCGGACTCATCAGCTTTGTCATGGCCAAGCTGTTCATGATGTTCCTCTAGTCAAACCGAACGTCCATCCGGACTGCATTACCTCGCCCACCCGTCTTCGCCTCGAAAGGACCCACCCATGGCAAAGAAACCCGATTCGTTCTACTTCGACAACTACGTCGCCTGCGCCGACCTTGCCGTCCAGGCCGCCGAGCTGCTCACCAAGATTTTCGAGAACTTCGATCCCGCAAAGATTCACGATATGCTCAACAAGATGCACGCGATCGAGCATGCGGCCGACAAGAAGCACCATGAGCTTGAGGACGCCTTGCTCACCGCCTTTATCACCCCGCTCGAGCGCGAGGATCTGGATCTGATGAGCTGCTCACTCGACACCGTGCTCGACCGCATCGAGGGCGTCGTGCAGCGCGTCTACTTCACCAACATCCAGAGCATCCATCCCGACGCCATCGTCATCGCCCACAAGGTGACTGACGCCTGCCGCGCCATGAAAGACCTGATGGTCGAGCTGCCCAACTACCGCAAGTCCAAGACCCTGCGCGAACTCGTCATCCAGATCAACACCATCGAGTCCGAAGCCGACGAGCTCTATATCAACGCCATGCGCAACCTGCACGTTAACGGCAAGGACCCGCTCGAGGTCATCGCCTGGCGTGACGTGTACGCCTTCCTGGAGTACTGCGCTGACTGCTGTGAGAATGTGGCCGATGTTGTGGATTCGATTGTCATGAAGAACAGTTAATTGGGGGTACGTGCCCCGGCGGTCGCGGGCCCGGCCACTAATAACCTTTTTCACTCCGGCTGCAAGCAGAGTCGTTCAAAAGGTTATTAGTGGCCGGGCCCGCTCCCTTACGTACCACCATTGGGAACTTTGGCTGATAGTTATAGCGCAATGGGGGTTTGGCTGAAGGGACCTTTGGTATCCGTTCGGACACTTTGGCCCTCGATGAGCGTTTAGCTGATTGCTGCTTTGGGTACCGTTTGGGTTACTTTGGGTTTGTTTGATTTTTAATTGTTGGAGGGCTTGTATGTCTTATTTGGATCTGGCTCGGGATCGGTATTCTTGTCGTTCTTTTGAGAATCGTTCTGTGGAGCAGGCTGTGGTGGATGCCATTGTTGAGGCTGGGCGGATTGCTCCTTCTGCTTGTAATAATCATCCAACCCGTGTGATGGTGTTGGATACGCCTGAGCTTCTGGAGAAGGCTGCTGCTTGTCAGCCTCGGTTTGCTCGTGATGGGTCTATCTTTGGCGCTCCGCTTATCTTCCTTATTTGCAGCGTTACCGATGATGCTTGGGTGCGCCCGTATGATCAGATGAATTCCAGCGAAATCGATACATCCATCGTTTGCGATCAGATGATGATGGAGGCCACCGAGCAGGGCCTGGGAACGTGCTGGGTATGCCATTTTAAGCCAGAGGTGGCACAGGAGCAGTTCAATCTGCCCAAGGGCGTTTATCCCTATCACATGCTTGTCTGTGGCTATCCTGCCGACCACATCGCCGACCCCGAGCATCGCGAGGCCCGTACCATTCCCCTCCCCAACTTCCTCCTCAAGTAGTTTTTTGGCACATGCCCTAAAACCTACCTTTTACCGCTCACCCATTCGCCGAGTTCTGCGCCACAATGTGCAGGGCTCGGTTTTTTATGTTGCGCGCCCCTGCACAGTCATAAAAAAGGACCCGCAAGCTGCGGGTCCTTTCTAGGCACTAAATTGTAGGCCGAATGTTAGTCCAGGTCGTCGGCAGCAAAGTTGTCGATCGGGGCGAAGGGATCGGCCACGGGGACAACCGGGTCAGCGACGGGCAGCGGCTCGGCGGGAACAGTCACTGCAGGAGAAGCGGCAGAACCGACCGGCGTGGAGGCCATCAGATCGGCCGGGAAGGAATTCTGGGCATCGTCCATGAAGTGCTGGATGAGCTTGAGATACTCTGCCTTGAACTCCTCACGGGAAGCCTTGAGACGATCGATCTCCTCGAGCTCGGCCTGCTTCTCGGTCAGAGCCTGGCGGATAACCTCGCGGGCCTTGGCGTCAGCCTCGTTGCGGATACGCTCAGCGTTCTCGTTGGCATCGTTGACGATGGTCTCAGCGGTCTGCTGGGCAGCGATCAGGGCAGCGGAAATCTGGCGCTCCTGAGCGGAGAAGTCAGGGGCGGGAGCAGCCACGGGGGCGGCAGGAACGGCCTGGGCGGTGGCATCCTGAGCTTGGGCAAGCTGAGCCTGCGCATCGGCAAGCTGCTGCTCGGTAGCAGTCAGACGACCCTTAAGGTCGACGATCTTAGCGAGCATAGCGTCAACCTCGGAAGACAGCGTCTCCAAGAAGACGTCGACCTCAGCAGGATCGTAGCCACGCTTGGCCTCAGAGAAAGTCTGAGCCTGGATGTCTGCAGGGGTAATAGCCATAACAAGTCTCCTTTTTCATCGCCTCGGCGCTACACGCCCGACGTAAGTTACTAAGTCAGTTCTACACGAGTATACCTATAAGAAGCTGCAGAACCAGCCTCTGCACCAACTGCAACGCAATAATCGCAACGACCGGCGAAAAATCGATACCGCCCATCGGCGGGATGAAACGACGGAACAGGTTGAGCCACGGACCGCACACGCTATCAAGCACCGCGGCAATATCCTGAAGCAAACCACCCTGCTTCATGGGAATCCACGTCATAAAGCAGTAGACGACAATGAGCGTGGAATAGAAGTTGAACAGCGTGTTGACCAGCTGGACGATAGTGTAGATGTTGATGGGAATCTCCTCGTCTTGTCTTTACTTAAGGTAGCCGTCGGCACGAAGCTTCTTGAGATCGGAATCTTTGACCTCGCAACCGGCGGGCAGCACCATGAACACGCGGTCGCCCACCTCCTTGACCGTGGCACCCAGACCGCAGGCAAAGCCGTAAGAGAAGTCCAAGACGCGCTTGGCAACTTCGGTGCGTACGCCCACAAAAATCAGTGCGACAGGCTGCTTGGTGCGAACGCGGCGCACCACGGTCTCCACGTCGTCATAGCTCTCGGGGCGCAGGACATAGGCCGGCAGCTGCGGCGTGGCGTTGATGATATTGCTCGCATAGGCCGAGGCATCGCTCGGTGCAGGCGCGGGTGCAGCGGCGGCACGGGCGCGGGTATTCTCGGCGTAGCTCGACGGCGTGTCATAGGCACCAGGACGATAACCGCTCGCAACACTGTCCTGCGAGCGCGAAGGCGGGTTATACGTCGTGGCATGGCGGGAGTCATCGCCGACCAGCTGACCGGAGCGCGTATACACGGCAACCGACTCAGCTTCACCGCGGCGCGTCTGGCCAAGCAGGCCGTTGCTCGGCTCGTCTTGGGTGTAGAAGCCCTCGCCCGAAGCACCACTGTAGCCGTTGTTCTGATAGCCATCGTCGTAGCCGTCATCGTAGCCGTAGTCGTCGTCCTGGCCATAACCCTGGTCGTAACCCTGCTGGCCGCCCAGGTGCATCTTATTTTTAATCTCGTCAAGGAAGCCCATGGTTGTGTCCTCTCGCGGTTTAGTGCAGGCGCCCCGATAATCAGTGCGCACTTCAGAGCCTTATTTTACTGCAAACTCCGGGCTAAATACTACCCTGCCCAGGCGAACGAGTGTAGAGCCCTCCTCAAGGGCAGGCTCAAAGTCCTCGCTCATGCCGCAGGAAAGCTCAGGTAGGTTCAAATCGGGATGCGCCGCCTCCAGCTCATCCCTCAGCTCACGAAGCCCCGCAAAGGTGCGGCGTGCCACATCCTTATTCCCCCGGGGCGCCATAGTCATAAGCCCCTGCACGCAAATTCCCTCAAGCTCCGCAAGCTCACCCGCGGCGGCGCGAATCTCATCGGGCGAAAAGCCTCCCTTCGACTCTTCACCACTCACATTGACCTCAATGAGCACACGCTGAGGGCCGGCAAGCTCGCCTGCCCCAATCTTGCGGACAGCACGGCTCGAGATCGCCTGCGCCAGATGCAGCGAACCCACCGAGTGAATCAGCTCGGCTGAGCCCAGCACCGCATTTATCTTATTGGTCTGCAGGTTGCCGATCATATCGAAGCGCACCTCGGGCAGCTCCGGATGCTCCGCCAGACCCGCGAGCTTGCGAACCAGCTCCTGCGGGCGGTTCTCGGCAAAATGGCGATACCCCGCCTGGATGGCGGCAACGGTCTCATCGACACCAACGGTCTTGGACACGGCAATGAGGCGCGCGGCGTCGTGGGGGCGGCCCGCGCGATCGAGCGCCGCATAAAAACGTTCCAGAATCCGCTCGCGGCGAGCGCGCATCAAGTCCAAATAGTTATCCATTGCTAATCGCCTCCGCTGACAGCCAAACAAGTAGTCCCATGCTAACGCAAGAGCGCGGCCCCGCATGTGCAAGGCCGCGCTCACTTAGGTATTTACAATCTTTCGATGAACGGGGTTACTTACTCCTCGTCGTCCTCGCCATCGTCCTCATCCTCAAGATGATCGAGCAGGTAGCGAAGACCCTCGCTGACCTCGTTAGCGGGCACCTTGGCAACGTAGCGAGCGTCGACGGCGGGCCTCATGATAACACCCTCGCCCGAAGGCACGCGCATGCTCTCGAGCTCGTCCTCATCAGTGCGGGCGATATCGCCGGCAGTCATACGCTGTCCGGTCAACAGGAAGGTCAGACGGCAGGCAGCATCGATGGAAATCGAGGCGATGCGATCGAGGTAGCGCGAAACCATGATGGCGCGGCGCAGGTCGTCATAGTTGCTATCGTCATCCATAAACTCGCCCGCGTCCATGCGGTTGAAGGTACGGAAGAACTTCTCGTACGCCGCATGCACCGGCTCGTCCTCGACGGCCAGGTTGCAGATGATGGACATGTCGTTGGTGACGAGCGCGGAAAGCGACGAGCCCAGCACCTGGTAGACGGCTTCGGCCTCGGCCTCGACCGTGCCGACAAGCTCCTTGGGCAGCGAGATGTCGGCCTTGACCATATGACGCGTGGCGCGGCAGATCTGGCGGACCTTATCGGTCATGCGCTGCAGGTTAAAGTCGACGTAGATGATCGTCTGAAGCAGGCGGAAGTCGGAGGCGACCGGCGACTGCGTGGCGATCAGGTTGTAGCAGACGGCCTCCAGGTTGGCGCAGCGTGCGTCGATCGAAAGCGTGCGCTTCTTGGTCTTGGTGGCAAGCTTGCGGTCGTCGGTCACATAGGCCTTCACGGCATCGTGGAGGGCCAAATCGACGGCCTCGTAGATGCTCAGCATCTCGTGACGGGCCTCGATGAGCTGACGGGAAAACAGTTTGCGCATGGTTCACTCCAATCAGTTGGGTGCGGTCATGCCGCCCGCACAGTGAATACGCACCGGACCAGGTCCGATCGGCTTGGGACTAGTCGCACCGATCAGCCAAAGCGGCCGGTGATATAGTCTTCCGTCCGCGAGTCCACCGGGCTGGTGAAGATCGCGTCGGTTTGACCATACTCGATGAGCGTGGCGGGCTCGCCGGCAACTTCCTGCAAGAAGAATGCGGTGTAGTCGCTAATACGAGCTGCCTGCTGCATTGAATGCGTGACGATGATGATCGTCATCTCGGGCGCCAGCTCGGCCATCAGATCCTCGACCTTAGAGACGGACGTGGGGTCGATGGCGGAGCAGGGCTCGTCCATCAGCAGGACATCGGGCTGCACCGCAAGCACGCGCGCGATGCACAGACGCTGCTGCTGACCGCCCGAGAGCGCCAAACCATCCTTGTTGAGCTGATTGGATACCTCTTTCCAGAGGTTGGCGCGCTTGAGCGATTCTTCCACGATGTCATCGAGGTCGCTTTTGCTAGTCACGCCCTGTAGACGAGGGCCAAAGGCGACATTCTCGTAGATGGATTTGGGAAACGGGTTGGGCTGCTGAAAGATCATGCCCACGCGACGACGGAGGTCGACCGGGTCGACACCCTCGGCATAGATATCATTGCCGTCGAGCGTCATGGTGCCCTCGACGCGCGTACCCTCGATCAGGTCATTCATGCGGTTGATGCAGCGCAAAAACGTCGACTTGCCGCAGCCCGAAGGGCCAATGAAGGAGGTGATGGCATTTTTGGCGATGTTGAGGTCAAGCCCCGTCAGCGCATGAAAGTCACCGTACCAAAAGTTGAAATCCTTGGCCGTAATGGCCGCTTGCTCCAGCGTGGGAGCGGACTGATAAACGGACATGGGACTCCTTAACTAGCGACGTTTGCGCGACAGGAAGCGCGCAAACAGGTTGAAGGCCAAAATGATCACCATCAGCAAGAGCGCAGTGCCGTAGGCTGCGTTCATGTTGATGCCGTCGTTGGCAAGCAGGTACAGATGAACCGTCATGGGACGGCCGGAATCGAGCGGCGAAATAGGTAGATTGATGGCCTGGCCCATGGTGTAGAGCACCACCGCGGTCTCGCCAATGGCACGGCCGATGGCAAGGACGATGCCCGTGGCAATACGGCCAAAGGCAGAAGGAAGCACGATCTTGGAGACAACCTGCCACTTGGTGGCGCCCAGGCCGTACGCGCCCCAACGGATATAGCGCGGAACGGCGCGAATGGCCTCTTCGGTGGTGCGCATGACGATGGGAAGCATCAAGAGCGCGAGTGCCAGAGCGGCAGAGACCATCGAAAGGCCCAAGCCCATGGCCTCGACAAACAAGGCGTAGCCAAACAGACCCATAACGATGGAGGGCACCGAGGCCAAAGCGTCAGCAGCGTAGCGAATGAGCTCGACGACCTTGCCCTGCTTGGCGTACTCGGCCAGATAGACGGCTGCCAGCACAGCGATCGGCGTGCAGATAAGCATGGCGAGCGCCGTCACGTAGACGGTCGAGACGATCGTGGGCCAAATTCCGCCCTCGGCGTTGACGCCCTGGGGCCAACCGAAGATAAAGTCGAGCGAGATATGTGGCAGGCCGTTAATGACCACGTAGGCGATGATAGCGACCAGCACCAGCGTGGTGATGCAGGCAGCGGCACGAAACACGCCAAGCATGATCTTGTTGGACAGGTCCTTGTTGATGCGGCCCTTCTTGCCGTGGGAAAGGGCACGCTTAATGCGCTCGCGCGACGAGGTCGTATCGACCGTCGTGTCAACGGAATCGGACATAGCCTACCCCCTCTTCTTCTTGGAAATCAGACGGACGATGCCCACCAGCGTAGCGGAGATGATAAACAGGACCACACCCATGCCGAACAGCGCCGAGCGGTGCAGACCCGAGGAATAGCTCATGTCGAGTGCGATCTGGCTCGTGAGCGTCGAGATAGGGCTCGCAATGCTGTCGGGAATAACCGGGGCATTACCCACGACCATGAGCACGGCCATGGTCTCTCCGATGGCACGGCCCATACCCAGCACGATGGCATCCACGATACCCAGCTTAGCGGCAGGTAGCACGACCTTATAGATGGTCTGCCACTTGGTGGCGCCCATGGCATACGATGCCTCGCGAATGCCCATGGGAATGGAATTGAGGGCATCGATGGTGAGTGTGGTGATGGTAGGAACGATCATGATGGCAAGCACGAACCACGCCGTCAGCGCACCAAAACCAAGACCACCGGTCAGTTGTGCGATAAACGGGCGGATGATGATCATGCCAAAGAAGCCGTAGATGATGGAGGGTATGCCCGCCAGCAGGTCAACGGCGGGGCTGATGAGCTTGCGCACGCGCTTGCTGGCAATCTCGACCAGGTAAACGGCCGTACCCACGCCCAGCGGCACGCCCATGGCGAGCGCACCGACGGTCACCAGACCTGAGCCGGCAAGCAGCGACATGATGCCGTAGTGGCCCTCAGAGGGCGCCCACGTAAAGCTAAAGAAGTCCGCCAGACCGATGTCGGTAAAGACGGGCAGCGCCGAGTACGTGGTAAAGACAAAAATCAGGATGACGGTAACGACCGCCAAGAACGCGCAGGCAAAGAAGATCCACTGCAGCGCCTTCTCCTTGATATAGGTACTGCGCGATACGAGCGCCAGCTCGCGCTTCTTGGGTGCCTGAGCATTCTGCTCAGTCTGGGAGTTTTCCCGTGCTTCCATGCTACTCACTCCCCTTCTCGTCGTTGGTGACGGGAATAAAGCCCGCCTCGCGAATCTGCTTGTCCATCTTTTCGGACGTCACGTAGTCGATGTAATCCTGCGCCTGCTGCGAAGGAGCACCCTTCACAAAGAAGTAAAGGTCGCGCGAGATGGGATAGCCGCCGCTCGCGACCGTCTTCTCGGACGCCTCAACATGATTGACCGAGACGGCCTTGACCGAGGTCTTGGCGTTGAGGCTATCGACGAAGCCCAGCGAAATGTAGCCAATGGCACCGCGCGAACGAGATACCACGTCGCGCACCTGGCCCGTGCCCGAAAGAACGGCCGAGCGGCGATCGAACGGCGTGCCGTCCATCACGATGGTACGGAAGGCCTCACGCGTGCCGGACGCCTCATCTCGGTTGATAACCTGAATCCTCAGGTCCTCGCCACCGACTTCTTTCCAGTTGGTGATCTTGCCGGCGTAAATATCGCGGAGCTGCTCGGTCGAGAGGTTATCGACCGGGTTATCGTCGTTCACGATGACCGCGATACCGTCGTGGGCAATGACGATGGGAGTCAGGCCCAGATCCTGTTCGTCGGCATTGAGTCCACGGGAGGAGCTGGCGATATCGGCCGTGCCGGCGCTGACGGCCTCGATGCCAGCAGAAGAACCCAAACCGGAAACGAGCACGTCGATGCCGGTCTCCTCCTTAAAGCCCTCGGCCGCAATCTCGGCGATAGGAAGGCAGGTCGTGGAGCCAGCGACGGTAATGGAAGAGGTAGAAGATCCCGAAGAACAGGCGCACAGCGTAAGCGTAAGCACAGCGGCGCTCAGGACCGATACGATCTTTCTCATAGCATCACGCCGATCGCAGCATGGCGCCCACAGGTGCCGCCCTCGTTACGGTAGGAATAAAAGCGGTCGTTCTGGCGCACGGTCGAAAGCTGGGTATCCACGATATTATCCGCGTCGACACCGACATCTACCAGCGCCTCGCGAATGGCAGCGGAAAGATCGAGCATGCGAGAGGTACTCGCATCGATGCAAGAGAACTCGGCGGCAAAGCGATCCATGAGTTCCTGGGATACCTCATATTCGTCACCCAAGATATGGGGGCCGATATAGGCGGAAACGCCGCTCGCATCGCAACCGGCAGCATCGCAAAGCGCCTGGCACGCCTTGGCGGAAATGCGTGCAATCGTGCCCTTCCAACCGGAGTGCACCACGGCAAATCCGCCAGGGGCCACCAGCACCACGGGAACGCAGTCGGCAAAGCAGAGCAGCACGGGTACGTTATGCGCCGTACAGACGATGGCATCGCAGCCCTCGGCAATCTGCTCGCGGACGTCCTCAAGGTCATCGGCGCCGTTCGAGGTCACCGCAACGATATGGTCACCATGGACCTGATTGGGAACGAGCAGGTTGTGCTCGCACTCGGCGGCACCCATAGCCTCGAGCGCGCGACGACGATTTTCTTGAACAGCAAAGGGATCATCGCCAACATGCGAGCCCAAGTTGAGTGAGGAGTACGCATCTTCGGAAACACCACCGGCGCGCTCGGTGAAGGCAAAGCGAACATCGGATGTCGCGCCTTCCACCAACGTAACTCCATCATGGTCGACACGCGAAACTTTGTCCGCACGTGCTGCCATACTAAAGCCTCCTAATAACACAAGTACCGCGGCATCGCCGCTACAGCCAGCGTTTATACGGCTGTCATACTTCTCTAAAAGGATACCTGCTGCGCTGGAGGCAATCGTAAAGGGAACGTAAAGAGATTGGAGGTTCTAGTTTACAAAGTCGAAATAAAAAGGGCGCGTCCATACGGACACGCCCCTGTGCACAACAATGCAAAGAACGACTTAGAAGCTGCCGCGCTTCAGGAAGTCGGGAAGCTCGAACTGATCGTTGCCGAAGTTAGGAAGCTCGGTGCCACCGACGTTGCGGGTCGGAGCGGCCTGAGCCGGGCTGGTGGCCGGAGCGGTGCGCTGCGGCTCAGCGGAGGCAGCGGCCTTGCTCTGAGACTGCTGAGCAGCAAAGAGCTCGTCCTGACGGTTGACGTTGGAGTCGGAGAAGCCCGTAGCGATGACGGTGATACGCACCTGATCGCCCAGGGACTCGTCGACAACGGTACCGAAGATGATGTTGGCCTCGGGGTCGACGGCGTTGGCGACAACGTCGGCGGCGTCGCTGATTTCCTGGATGCCCAGGTCCTTGGAACCGGCGATGGAGAGCAGCACGCGTGTGGCACCATCGATGGAGCTCTCGAGCAGCGGGCTGGAGATGGCCTGCTGGGCTGCGTCGACGGCACGGGTATCCCCAGAAGAGGTACCGATACCCATCATGGCGGTACCGGCCTGCTTCATGATGGTCTTAACATCGGCGAAGTCCAGGTTGATGATACCGGGGACGGTGATGAGGTCGGTGATGCCCTGGGTGCCCTGGGAAAGGACGCCATCGGCAATCGCGAAGGCCTCGAGCATGGTGGTCTTCTTCTCGGCGATGTCGAGCAGCTTATCGTTAGGGATGACAATCATGGTGTCGACGCAATCGGAGAGGGTCTTAATGCCCTCCTCGGCGCTCTTCTTGCGCTTGCGGCCCTCGAAGGTGAAGGGCTTGGTCACGACGGCGACGGTCAGTGCACCGACCTCGTTCATCGCGATATCGGCAACGATGGGAGCAGCGCCGGTACCGGTGCCACCGCCCTCGCCGCAGGTGATGAACACCATGTCGGCGCCAGCAAGCGCCTCGGCAATGTCGTCGCGGGACTCATCGGCAGCCTTGCGGCCAACCTCGGGGTTGGCGCCGGCGCCCAGGCCGCGGGTAAGGTCGGTGCCGATGTGCACCTTGATATCGGCATCAGAGATCGCGAGCGCCTGAGCATCGGTGTTGATGGCAACAAACTCGACGCCGCGGATGCCCTCTTCGATCATTCGATTGACCGCGTTGGTACCGCCGCCGCCGACGCCGACCACCTTAATGACGGCAAGGTAGTTGTTGATCTCTGTCTCGTGCATGTCGGTCCTCCGAACAAAGGTTATAGCCATAGCATGGGTCGACCCCTGCGCACATTAACCTTCAGGTTGAAAGTAAATGCAAAGGTAAACCGTATTATGTTTGCACATTATGAACGTATCAGTCAAATAATTGACCGTGAAAACCAAACAAACCAGATAAACGGCGTGGTATGGCCCCTCAACAAAGTAACAACCAGCGCTACGAGGTCGGAGCATTCCTAAATGTGTAGTTGCCCGGAGAGCGCACATTGATATACGTTACGCCCTCTACCTGCGAAAGCAACTTGGTGACTACGCGTTCCTTCTTGGCGATATCGTCCGAATCGCCCAGCGACACCTCAATGCCGTTATTGAGGTTTGCCGAGATGGCTTCGACCGAAGGCGTGGAAATATCCTTGACTTGTCCCAAGAACTCGCTCGAAAAACCACGCACATAATCCAAGCCAGCCTTAACGGCCTTGGAGCTCACCGCCTGGCCGGAAACCGGAGCGACATCCGCCGAGACATCAGTCAACAGCACCGCGCCATAATGCTTAGCGAGCGCCAGCGCGGCATCGATTCCGGTCAAGATATTTGAGCCCTGACCCGTCGTGATGACGTTGCCCTGGTCGTCCACTTCGACCGACGTCGACAGCGGGGCGATCCAGGTGTCATCATCCCCGATGGCCCAGGCTAGGTCATCGGAGCTGATATAGGCAATTGCGATGACCTTGCGCTCCATGGGCGTAATGATGAACGTATGCGGGAACTGACGCTGGACATCCACGCCCGAGACCCACGGGTTCTGCTTGAGGTCCTCGGTAATCTGGTCGGGATCGACATTAAAAAGCGACGTTCCCTCGGGCAAATCGATCAGCTGGATAGCATCGTGCTTCGTCACATGCTCGCTGCCTTGAATCTGAATATCAGTGGCGGTAAACAATCCAGAGTTGATCACCACGACGGCAACGACGACGAGCACGGCCAAGACGGCCAGAACGCCGCCCACGATTTTGCCTTTGCCTGTAACGACAGAAGCGGCGTCTGATGTTTTACTTGCCATCGCCCTAAGTGAAGACAACGGGTTGACGCCTTTTTTACCCGAAGGCTTCTTGGCGGTAGCCGGCACCGATGTCAGCGAGCGCGGTTTCGATGCGCCCAGCGTGCGACCCTGACGCGCCGCCTTAGTTCCCGTCGAGGGCTTAGGAGTTGCCATGGGACGGGCAGGCTTGGCGCCCATAACAGGCTTTGACGTCACCGAGGGACGCGAGGACTTTTTTGCGGCCGGACGATTACCGAGCTGCGAGCCGACGACCGGACGACTGGTCTGTCGAGCATGCCCGACAGACTTAGAGCGCGCGACGGTATTGCGTTGAGGTTTGGCAGGCGCGCCGGAACGCCCTCCGGCGCGGCGGAAGGTGGGTTTCGATGCTCTAGAAGCCGAGGAATTTAACTTCCGGTCTGAGCTCGATGCCATACGCCTCCCTCACCTTTCCGTGCACATGTCCGATAACCGCGGCAACGTCATCGGCCGAGGCAGTTCCGTTATTAACGATAAAATTAGCGTGAACGGGCGAAACTTCCGCGCCGCCAATCGAAAAACCCTTTAATCCACAATCCTCGATAAGCTTGCCCACACTCGCATCGGGCGGGTTACGAAAGACCGACCCGCAGGATGCGCGACCCATGGGCTGCGTACGCTTGCGCCTCGTCAGGTACCGTTCCATGCGCTCGCGAATGTCGGCCTTGGGCGCCGGTTTAAGCTTGAGCACGCACTCGAGGATGATCTCATTGCGGGGAAGGCTACATTCGCGGTAGCCCCAAGTGATCTCGGACCCCGCATAATGCTTGATACCGGATGCCGGGTCAAACGTTACGACATCCTCAACCAGCGAGCCAATCCACTCGGTCCGTGTGCCGGCATTCATAGATATCGCACCGCCGACCGAACCAGGGATGCCAACGGCAAACTCAAGGCCCGAGAGACTACGCGACAGGGCATCGTTGACCAGGCGCGCGAACATCACGCCCGCACCGACCGTCAGCGTACAACCGTCATCGGCAACAACCGTGCGCTGAAACTCACGTCCGAGCGAAATGACGGCACCGCGATAACCGCCATCGGCAACCAGCAGATTGGAGCCCTTGCCGATGATGACCCACGGCACCTGCTCGCGATCGAGCACCGCCACGGCGCGGCGGAGGGCATGATAGCTATGGCACGTCACAAAGAGGTCGGCCTTGCCGCCGATACGATAGCTCGTATGACGCGCAAGGCGCTCGTCCTCGATCACATCCGTGTCGATCATGCCCGAGAGCGCCATGACGGCGTTAAACAGACCCATTAGACTTAAGCGTCTTTCTTGGCAGTCAGATACTCAATGAACTCGGGGCCGACGGTCGTAACGTCACCGGCACCCATAGTGAGCAGCAGATCGCCCTCGCCCACCATCTGCTCGAGCTCCTGATTGAGCTCAAGACGGCTGGAGCAGTACACGACCTCCTTGCCAGGATGCTTGGCGCGCACGGTATCGGCGAGCATCTTAGAGGTAACACCCGGAATGGGCATCTCGCCAGCCGAGAACACATCAATCAGCAGCAGTTTATCGGCATTGGCAAATGCATCGGCAAAGTCGTCGCACAGGGCCTGCAGGCGCGAATAACGGTGCGGCTGGAACACGACGTCGACGTGCTTGTAGCCCAGCGACGAAGCGGCAGCAAGCGTCGCCTTGATCTCGGTGGGGTGATGGCCGTAATCATCGACCACGGTGATGCCATCGATATCGCCCACGTGGGTAAAGCGACGGCGGACGCCCTCAAAGCTCGAGAGCGCCTTGGCGGCGGCGTCGATGTCAAGGCCCAGGACATGGGCGACGGTGAGCACCGCCGTGGCGTTGAGCATGTTGTGGCGACCGGGATTGCTCTTGATCTCCACGGCATGCTCAGTGCCGTCCTCAAAGCGAACGATAAAGTCACTCTGGATGCCCTTGACATCCGGGTGCATGCAGACGATGTCGTTGCTCTCGGCAAAACCGTAGGAAAGCACGTGACGGCCCGTCGACTTGGCGAGCTCGACCAGATGCGGGTCCTCACCGCAGACGATGACGGTGCCCTCCTCGCCCACCAGGCTCATGAATTTGGCGAAAGTTGCCTCGATCTCCTCGATGCCCGAGTAGTGATCGAGGTGGTCGGCCTCGACGTTGGTCACAATGACCACGTTGGGGTTCAGGAACAGGAAGGAGCTGTCGGACTCGTCGGCCTCGGCGACAAAGTAGTCGCCCGAGCCGTTCTTGCCGTTCGTGTCATAGCCCTCGACGATGCCGCCGATCAAGAAGCTCGGATCCAGACCCATGCGGTCGAGCATGGTGGCGCACATCGAAGACGTGGTGGTCTTGCCATGCGTACCGGCAACAGCGACGGTAGTGTAGCCGTGGCCCAATGCAGAGAGCATCTTGGCACGGGGCCACACGGGAATGCCCAGCTCGCGAGCGCGCACGAGCTCAGGGTTGGACTCCGGAATAGCGGTGGAGACAACAACCACGTCGGGCTTGACCTCGTCGATCGTGGCGGCCTCATGGCCCACATGCACCTTCACACCAGCGCGGGTAAGCTGGCGGATATAACGTGACGTCTTAAGGTCGGAGCCGGTAACGGCATAACCGCGCTCGTGCAGAACGAGGGCGATGCCGCTCATGCCGGCGCCGCCGATACCGATAAAGTGGGCGCTCTTAAACTCGGGCGCGGAGGTTGCAGTCTGGGAATCAGCCATGTGCTCGTGTACTCCTTGCGTAAACACTGCCTGTAACCCGTTAACTGTACCGCACCTACCGCATCAGCGCGAGGGCGACCGACGATATCCCGTCTAACTAACGCAAACCCTCTACCGCATCCGCCAGAAGAGCGGCGGCCCTATCCTGAGCCAGACCACGTGCCGCCTGACGCATGGCGTCGCGCGCCGCCGCATCATCGACCAAGTGCAGCAGCTCATCGGCAAAGGCAGAACCATCGATATCGGCATCGGCGCAGAGCACACCGGCCCCGGCGTCGACCAGATAACGGGCATTGGTGGTTTGGTGGTCGGCCGTCGCATGCGGATACGGCACGAGCACCGAGGGCACGGCGAGCGCAGCGATCTCGGCCACGCTCGATGCGCCCGAACGCGAGAGCACCAAATCGGCAGCAGCCAGCATATCGCCCATGTTGTCGATGTAAGGCTGGACGCGGTAACGCTCCGCCTCCTCGGGCGTCAGCGCCAAAGCGCGCTCGGTCTCCTCAAAGCCGTCGGCACCCGTCGAATGCAACACATAGAGGTTCTTGCGCGAAAGCAGCTCGTTTTTGAGCGAAACCACGCGCTCGTTGAGGTGCTGGGCGCCAAGTGAACCGCCAAAGACGAGCAGCAGCGTAGCGTCCTCGGGAACGCCAAGTGCCTTGCGGCCGCGGACGCGATCGCCCTCGATTACCGAGCGACGTACGGGGTTGCCGGTCATGAACACGTGGCCAGGGTCACCTTCGCGCTCAAAGACCGAACGCGCTGCTGGCACCGAGATGCACACGCGGGCGGCGTGGGAGTTCATCATCTTGTTGGCCAGGCCCGGAACAGAGTTCTGCTCATGCAGCAGATACGGAACGCCCGCGCCCTTGCACCACCCCAGCAGCGGAACCTCGACATAGGCACCAAAACCAATGGCGGCATCGGGCTTGCCGACCTTTGAGAAATGACTGGCGAGCGCACGCTTGGCCTTGTTGACACGCCACAGCGAGGTCAGCGCCGTCCAAGGACGAGAGCGGTCGAAGCCCGTGACCGTAATGGGCACAAAATCAAACCCAGCCTCGGGGACCAGACGACCCTCGAGCTTGCGCGACTGGCCCACGAACACAACATGGTGGCCACGGTCACGCAGCTCTTCGGCCAAGGCGAGCGCGGGGTTGATGTGTCCAGCCGTGCCGCCGGCTGCAATAGCAACGGTCATTTTATCGGTCATGGTAGTCCCTTCGTACACGCGGTCCCTGGTCGTCGGTGCGCAGACGCGCCGACGGGTCCGAGTTCAAATCGATCCGATTATATCCGCCGCCCGCATTGCGAGGAGTGGGGCGCTGAGGACGACCTTGCGGCGCCGTTCGCTGACGCGGGCGGGCTGCCGGCTCGGTCGCAGAGCCATCCAGGACGGTAAAACCGTTACGCGAAGATCGCTCGCCGCGCACGTGGGGCACGCCGGCGGTACTCTCATCCATAACGGCAAAGCTCTCGCGGCGACGGTCGTACTCATCGCGACGGGCGCTCTCGTACGAAACGCGCAGGATCAACCCGGCAAGCATGAGCGACACAATAATCGACGAACCGCCGTAGCTAATAAACGGCAACGGTTTGCCCGTCATGGGAAACACGTTGAGGATGCCCAGCGCGTTAATCAAAAACTGCACTGCGAGAATGACCGCGGAGCCAGACGCCATAAGCGCGCCCCGGCGATCGGTCGCCTGCTCGGCAATGCGAAACGCCGAGTAGATCATCATCGCAAACACCAAGAAGAACAGCACGGTTCCGACAAAACCGACTTCCTCGCCAATGATGGCCAGGATGTAGTCATTGTGCGCCTCGGGCAGATACGAGTACTTCATGGTTGAGTTGCCGATGCCACGGCCGAACAGACCGCCCGAGGCAAAGGCCATAATGGCAAGCGTGGCCTGATAGCCGTCACCATACTCGTCGGCCCAAGGGTTCAAGGCAACCTGAATACGCACCATACGGTACGGCTCTGCGACAAGCGCAATCACGATCACGAGAATGCCGAAGATTAGCACGCCGATGATAAATCTGGGGTCGAGACCCGCAAACAACGCCATGCACATGAGGGTCAACAGGATGATCAGGACAGTACCGAAATCGGGCTGGATAAAGATCAGAAAGAGCGAAATGCCCAGGTAGATGCCCATCTTGCGAAGGAATTCGTTGATGTTGCCACCGGGCGAAAAGAAGCGATCAAGCATGATGGCCGAATACGCAATGGCAAATGGCTTTAAAAACTCGGAAGGCTGGAACTGAATACCGGCGATGTTAAGCCAGCGCGTGGCACCACGGCTGCCGCTGCCCACCAAGAACACCAGAAACAGTAGCCCTATCATGCCTATGAGGAAGATCCTGAGCACATCCTCCCCAAACCAGCTGTCCGGCAAAACGCGCACGATGGCAATCAGCGCCAGAACACCGACCACGGCAAACGCGGCCTGTCGACCCAGAAAAAACGTCGCCGAGCCATTCTCGTGCAGCGCCTCGACCGAAGACGCCGAGTACACCATCAGCAGGCCAAAGCACACCAAGGTAAACAGGCAGGCCATGAATATCAAACGGGGGCGCATGATACGGGCGGGAACGCCGGCAATATAGCGTTCGCTAAACGACTGCCCGCCGCGGCTGGAACGCGGTGTGATGCGACGTGAGGAAGCACGGTCCGAGTCGGGCCTCCTCATACCTTGTCGGGGGCTCTCCTCTCTCACCGGCAACCCCTATTCCATTTGCGATTTCGCCGCAGCGGCAAGCTGGGCCACATAGTCCTTAAACACGCGGCCGCGCTCCTCATAGCCCGAGAACTCATCGAACGAAGAGCAGGCAGGAGAAAGTAAGATCACGTCGCCACGGCTCGACAGCGAACGGGCGACGTCCACGGCATCGCGCAGGTCATCCGCCTGGGCGATATCCACATCGCCATCGACATCGGCCTCGTCCATAGCGGCGGTGAAACGCTCGCGTGCATCGCCAAAGCAGACGACCGAGCGTACGTTATCCATAACAACGCGCGCGAAGTCCGTGAGCGGCGTGCCCTTATCGTGGCCGCCGAGCAGCAAGATCACGTCGTCATCGGGAAATGCCGTCAGCGCCTTCTCGACCGCATCGGTGTTGGTCGCCTTGGAATCGTTGACGTAGCGCACGCCGTCAATCTCGCCACACGGCTCCACGCGGTGCTCGAGCGGCTGGAACGAGGCCAGACCGCGGCAGACACCATCGACATCGGCACCGACTGCCAGGGCAGCCGTGGCAGCGCACAGGGCATTGATAACATTGTGATGGCCCGAAATCTTGAGCTCGGACGGGGCGACAAGCTGAGTCTCGACGCCCTTCAGGCGCACGACCATCTTGCCGTCGCGCACAAAGGCGGCATCCTCGCCCTCAGGCTCGTCAAAAGCGACCTTGCAGATGCGACGACCCGGCGTGTAGATGTACTCATCGAACTCGTGAATGCCGGCGTCTTCGACGTCGACAACCGCCAGATCGTCATCGACCATATTGTCAAACAGTTTGATCTTGGCAAGCGCGTAGTTCTTATGGCTCTTATGCCAGCCCAAGTGGTCGGGAGTGATGTTGAGCAGCACCGCCACGCGAGGGTGGAGCTCGGTGGTCGTAGCAATCTGATAGCTCGAGAGCTCAGCCACAAACCACTCGTTGTGGGCTCGGCCGTCAATCTCGTTGACCGGTGGCTCGCCTATGTTGCCGACAGCAACGCTGGCCTCGCCGGCAGCCTTGAGCAGATAATCAGTCAGCGACGTGGTGGTCGTCTTGCCGTTGGTACCCGTAATGGCAATCCAGTTATCGGGCGACAGGCGATAGGCAAACTCGGGCTCACCCATAATCTGGGCGGCATGCTCGCGCCCGGCCTTAAAGAAGCCCGAGAACTCCGAGATGCCCGGGCATGTCACGCATACGTCATAGGCGCCCTCGACCTGTTCGGTCCCATAGACAAACGACGCACCAGCAGCCTCGAGCGCACGCGTGGCGTCATTGGGCTCAGAGGTGCCGCCGCCATACACGGTAACGGCGCTTACGCGCTCGGGATGTGCGAGCGCCCAGCGGGCGACATCGAGACCGGATTTGCCCTGACCCAAAACGAGCAGGCTAAAGACATCAGCAAGAGGCATGAAAGACCACTATCCCAACTGGAAGAACAAAGCAAGGCCAACGGCACCAAAGGCAGCAGCGATAATCCAAAAACGGATGACGACCTTGGTCTCGGCCCAGCCCTTCTTTTCGAAATGATGATGGATGGGCGCCATAAGGAAGACGCGCTTGTGCGTAAAGTGGAAGTAGACAACCTGAATCATGACCGACAGGGTCTCAACGATAAATAGGCCGCCGATGATGAGGGAGACGACCTCGGTGTTGGTCATGATGGACGTGCAGGCAAACGCGGCGCCCAGGGCAAGCGAGCCGGTATCGCCCATAAAGATGCTCGCCGGATAGCAGTTGAACCACAGAAAGCCCAAGCAGGCACCGGCACACGCGGTACAGAAGATGGACAGGTTCACGTCTCCGTGCAAAAACGCCATGGCAGCCATGGCGAGCATGGCGATCATGGAGGTGCCGCCAGCAAGACCGTCAAGGCCATCGGTCAGGTTCACGGCATTAGAAAGACCGGCGATCATCAGCCAGCAAAAGACAATGTAGAGCCACGGGAACGAAAGGCCGCAGATGGTGGTCGAAAGAACACCGAGGTCAATCGTCAGGCCGCCGGGAAAACGAATCTCGGGGGCGACGCCGCACCAGTTGACGGCAAGTACCGTAAAGGTGACACAGATAATGGTGAGGCCGATCATCTTGGCATGAGGCGTCAGACCGAGCGAGCGCCCATGCGTAACGGAGGTCAGGTCGTCGATCAGGCCCAGCACGCCGGTCGCCAGCGTGGCGAGGAGCACGAGCACGAGCTCGGTGGTGAGTTTGCCCATCAGCAGGCAGGTCAGCGAGATCGCGACGAGGATGACAACACCACCCATGGTGGGCGTTCCCTGCTTAACCAAATGACGCTTGGGGCCGTCGGCACGAACCTGCTGGCCGATACCCTCGACCTTGAGTAGCTTGATCCACCACGGCATGAGCAGCAGCGCAATGGCGGCGGCGATGCCAAGCCCCAAAAAAGCCTGATACGTTGGATACGAGGGATTGCCGAACATGGGCTAGCACACACCTTCCACAAAGCGGTCGAGCTCAACAAAGCGGGAACCCTTGACCAGTACAACATCATGTTTTTCAAGCGCGCCGCCCATGCGGTCGAGCACCTGCTGATAATCGGAGAACACCTGGATGCGGTCCTCGTCCATGCCCATCATGCGCGCGGCATCGGCCATAAGCTGGGCCAGCTCACCACCCACGCACGCCAGCATGTCGAGCTTCTTGGCGGCGGCATAGGCGCCCACGAGCTCATGCATGCGAGGAGCCTCATCGCCCATCTCGCCCATCTCGCCCAAGATCGCCATGCGAGACCCCGTGCAGGAAAGCGAACACAGTAGATCGAGGCCAGCAGCCATGGATTCGGCGCTGGCGTTATAGGAATCGTCAATGACGCGGGCACCGCTCTTGGCGCGTTTGATCTCCTGGCGGTGACCGGTGATCGTGAGGCCTCTAAAGGCAGCATCGATCTGCTCGGGCGTCACGCCCAGGCGATAGGCAACCGCGGCGGCCTTAACGGCATTTGGAACGGACTGCACGCCGGGGATGGCAAGCATGGTATCGATTGTCTCGCCCTGGCCAAAATCGAGCGTAAAGACCGGACGGCCCTCGTCATCAACACGAATGTCGCGGGCGCGGACCTCATCATCGTCCGAGACGCCGGCCAACATCACGTCGATACCAGCAGGCTGGGCGAACGTATCGCGAATGAACGGCGTAAAGTCGTCCTCGCCGCCCAAAACCAGAAGCGGCAAGAAGTCGCCAGCGGCGCACATACCCTGGACAATCTCGGCCTTAGCGCGGGCGATGTTCTCGCGGCTACCCAAAATGCCGATATGAGAGGTGCCGATCTTGCTCACGATGGCAAGGTTGGGATTGACGGACTGGGACAGGCGCTCAATCTCGTGGAAATGGTTCATGCCCATCTCGAGCACCAGGACCTCGGTATCGGCCGGAGCGGAAAGCACCGTGAGCGGCATGCCGATCAGGTTATTGAAATTGCCCTTGGTGGCCCAGACACGATAGCGCTTGGCGAGCACAGCGGCGAGCACGTCCTTGGTCGTCGTCTTGCCGATGGAACCGGTAATACCAACGACCAGGCAGCCAAGCTCCAGACGGTACGTGTGCGCCAAACGCAGCAGAAACTCCTCGGGATCATCGGTCAGCAAGATGGCACAGCCCTTGTCCTGCGCCAGCGAGACCAGCTCGGCCTCAGGCTCACGCGTCATCACGACGGCGCCGGCACCCGACTGGACGGCACGGGAAGCAAAATCATTGCCGTCGACGTTTTCACCGGGAAAGGCGACGAAAATCGTCCCTTCCTCGACCTGACGCGAGTCGATAACGCACCCGCGGCATACCCGATCGGCTTCTCCCGTCACGGTTCGGGCCCCTGTTGCGGCCGCGAGGTTGTTGACGGCGATCTCTATCATTGCAGCTCCCCTGTAAACCTAATAATGCTATCGGCGTATTGTATCCCAGCGCCGCGCATGCGTGGTGCAGGGCATGTGAACACCCCTCATATGGGACAACAAACCACGCCCCAAAGATTGTAACCCCCTACCTCGTGCGCGGGATACCCAGCACGTCGAGCGCGTTGGCCATAATGGACTGGAACGGCACCGCAGCGGCATCTGAGCCGCTCGGCGTTCCGTCGAGCGTGATATAGCACAGCACCTTGGGCGATTGTGCCGGTGCAAAGCCCATAAAGGACGACATGTAGTTCTCCTTGAGGTAGCCGCCGTTCTCGTCGGCACGTTCGGCCGTACCGGTCTTACCCGCCACGTCATAGCCGTCAACCGCGCCGCCAACGCCCGTTCCCTCGGACACGACCGTCTGCATGCACGATGTCACCTGGGATGCGGCATCCTCCGAAATCGCACGCTCGCCTTCGCCCCAGTCCTTCTCGTCGCCTTTGCTGGACTTATAGAAGTGCGGTGTCATCATCACGCCGCCGTTGGCGATGCCGCCCACGGCACGTGCGATCTCAATCGGCGAGACGGACAGTGCCTGTCCAAAGCTCATCGAACCCAGCGTGGCGCCGTCATACTGGTCACGCTCCTTGACGATACCCAGGCTCTCGCCCGGAAAATCGACACCCGAGCTGTGACCGATGCCCCACT
This sequence comes from uncultured bacterium, assembly GCA_905215825.1. Lineage (GTDB taxonomy): Bacteria > Actinomycetota > Coriobacteriia > Coriobacteriales > Coriobacteriaceae > Collinsella. The sequence goes on along the minus strand of CAJMRO010000013.1, from coordinate 3,504 downwards.
TGTCCACATAGGCGGCAAAGTCGTCGGCACCGATCTTGCGCCCCACTAGGACAAAGCCCACGTTGGACGAACGGCGCATCATCTCGCGCACATCCATGGTCATGGCATAGTCGCGCTTGTCGGCATCGGTGACGGTATCGTCACCCACCTTGATGCTCGCCGGCACCTCAAACGACGTACTCGATCGCACGACGCCCAAGTCGAAGCCGGCGCCCGCCACGAGCGTCTTAAAGACCGAGCCGGGCTCGTAGGCGTCGGTGACCAGGCGCAGGTTCATATCCTCGGTCTTGGCGTTCTCCAGATCGGTCTGGTCGTAGGTCGGGTACGAGCAGGCTGCCAAAATCTCGCCTGTCGTAGGATCGGTGACCAGCGCCGAGCCGTTCTTGGCCTTAGTCTTCTCAACTGCCTCTGCCAGGGCATCCTCGGCCGCTCGCTGGATATTGACGTCGAGCGTCGTCACGATATCAACGCCGTCGACCGCAGCCACCTTTTTATAGGCACCGCCCGCGATATAGCTGCCGTCTCTCGCGCGCTCGCGCACAAGAGAACCGTTCATGCCGGTCAGAAGCTTGTTGTATTGCTTTTCGAGACCCGTCAAGCCGTCGTTGTCTACATTCACTACACCCAGCACCTGCGATGCCAGATTGCCGTATGGATATACGCGCTTCATGGCCTGCTCAAAAAGCACGCCAGGCAGGTTCTTCTTCTCCAGCGCCGCAGCATCGTCTTCGTCCACCTGGCGCTTGATATACACCCAGGTGCCATCGGACTCGACGAGCTTGCGGCAGGTCTTTTTATCGATTCCAGTTGCCTTGACCAGCGCCGACACCGTCTTGTCGACATCCTCGACAAGCTGCGGGTTCACGGCGATGTTGCGACATTCGACCGACGACGCCAGCACGTTACCGTTGCGGTCGTAGATGGTGCCACGTTTGGCATAGAGGGTCTGCGCAAGCAGGCGGCGCGCATCGGCACGTTCGCGCAGTTTATCGGCTTCGACAATTTGATAGTCGGCAAGACGAAAGACGCCCAAGCCCAAGCCAAGCCCAATGAATCCCATGACGGCTCTGCGGCGAGGCAGAGGCGCGCCTGTGAGCCATTCGGTCGACGAACTCTTGCGCGACCTGGTGTTATGCACCTGAGGGCCGCCCGAGCCGCGAAGTCGCGACGCCGGGTCGTTGCCACGGGACTGCCCGGCGTTGTAAGATTGCCGACCCGTTCCTTGATAACCAGAACGTCCCCGCGACGAGGAACGTCCAGAACCGCGGCCCCCATCGGAACCGCGGCGATAGTCATTTGTCATACTCAGCTACCGTCTTGCTACTGAGCGGTCGCGGTCGCGTTGGCGCCCGCGGCTGCATCCTGCGAAAAGTCAAGTGTAACGCTCTCGCTGGGCTCCACCATGCCATAAGCGCCCGCAAGGTCGCGAATGCGCGTGTCGGCGCCATAGACCGAATGCATGACCTCCAAGTCGGAGCTCTCATCGGTCGCCTTTTCGAGCGTGTTGGTAAGCTCGGCGTTGCTGTTGAGCACCTGGGCCGTAACGCCGGCGAGCGCCACGCGGGCGAGGCCGATCGTCATGAAGATAGCCGCAATGATGCAAAACGTTTTAAGAACGCTCATGAAAACCGGGCTTACCGCCTGGTTTGCCTGACGGCCCGCGCCCGTGTAGACATCAAAGCGCGGCGTGCGCTGCTCACGGGGAGCAACGGGGGCCTGCGGCGTCTCACGATAGGCGGGCATGGCGTTCATATCATAGGCGAGTGCTGCGCTTGAAGTGTTGTAGCCCATGATATGCCGCCTCCCATCCCGAGTACGTTGGTAGTGTGTTTAAGCTTCGTTTATGGTGCGAGCGGGAGGTCCAATATCGCGCGGTCGCGCCTACAGACGCTGCGCCACGCGGATTTTGGCTGATCTCGCCCGAGGGTTGCGCTCAACCTCATCAGGCTGGGCAACCAAGGGTTTGCGGGTGATGACCTTGAGTATCGGCACGTTGCCGCACACGCACACCGGAATCTCCGGCGGACACGTGCACCCCTGGCTCATCTCCTTAAAGTGGTTCTTTACGATACGGTCCTCGAGCGAGTGATACGAGATGACGCAAATACGCCCGCCCGGGTTGAGCCACCTGGTGGCGGCATCAAGCCCTCGTTCGAGCACATCGAGCTCGTGATTGACCTCGATGCGAATGGCCTGGAAACTTTTCTTGGCCGGGTGTCCGCCATGCCGACGAGCGGCAGCCGGGATACCCGCCTTGATGATCTCGACAAATTGGCCGGTGGTTTCAATCGGTTCTTGCTCGCGGCGGCGCACGATCTCGCGCGCGATCTGCGAGGCGAACTTCTCTTCGCCGTAGACGCGTAGAATCCGGGCGAGGTCGTGTTCGTTATAGGTGTTGATGACCTCAGCTGCGTTTAAGGTGTTATTACCCGGATCCATCCGCATGTCCAATGGGGCGTCCTCGTTATACGAAAAGCCCCTGCCAGGGATATCGAGTTGCGGTGACGAAACGCCTAAATCGAACAGGAAGCCATCGACCCCGGGCACCTCGGCCGAGCAAAGCAGCTCGTCCAAGTCGCCGAAGTTGCCCTTCAGCAGCTGGTGCGGAACGCCGGGAACCTCGCGGTCCAGACGGGCGCCAGCGGCCTCGAGGGCCATGTCGTCCTGATCGACGCCGAGCAAAAGGCCCGTCTCCCCCACCTGCGCGGCCATCTTTACCGAATGGCCGGCACCGCCAAGGGTGCAATCGCAGACAACGGAGCCGCTCTTTAGCCGCAGCGACTCAAGCACTTCGCCGAGCATGACAGGTTCATGCCGATATTCTTGTGTCAAGATCCCACGCTCCAACCGTTACCCGTGCCTTGCCCTTACGAGAAGAAGAGGTCCAGCAGGGCCTCATCGTCATCGTCCTCATCGGCCGCGGCGCGATCCCAAACCTCAAGGTGGTCGTAGTTGCCCACAACCGTGACCTCGCGGTCGAGGTTCGCCTGCTTGCGGAGAGACTCGGAAAGACCGATACGACCGGCGCTGTCCACGTCCATCGACGTGGTGCGCTTGTTGATCGCCCTCATGAGCTTCTGGTCATTAATGTCACGCGGGTTAAAACCCTCGTGGCCCTCACGACCCGCGAAGAGTCCTTCGACCCACTTATCGAAGGCCTCGGCAGAGAACACGTACAGAGCATCGACATCCAGGGCTTTAAACACGCGAACGTGCTCTCCAAGCTCCTCGCGAAGGGGTGCAGGCAGGGACAGACGACCTTTTGCATCGAGATTGCGCTCGTATGCACCAGTCATTCCCATGTGCGCCCTCCCCTCGGTTACTCAGATGGCACGTACGCGGGGAACCACCCCGCCTGTCGACGTCATTAATAATATGGGGAACCGCCCCATTTTTCAACACCTTTCCCCCCCCCTTCCCCCACCCCGCCCCACTATTCCACCCCCAATATGTTGTAAAACACCCCCGAGCATATGTTCGAAAACACAATATGTTGTGTTTGCA
>CAJMRO010000012.1:0-32585 GCA_905215825.1 uncultured bacterium | reverse complement strand
GAGTTCCGCACGCAAAGAAGGCCACTTAATGTGGCCTTCGTCTTGCGCAGGACTGCCCGAGCAGGCAATCAAATATATTGCGGGCGGGCACGCGGCCTAGTCGGCTTTACGACAGCGCAATACCGCCAAGCCAGCCCCAACGCACGCCAGAGCCAGTGCCATAGAAGCTAATAAACGAATCGAGCGACTTCGATGTAATGGCACCCTCGTTGCTCATAACGATGCCGCCGCCAACGTAGATACCCACATGACCGTAGATAAGGCCCGGAGCACCCGTGCCGCTGTGCGAGGAATCGGCCACGATCATGCCCACCTGCAATGCCGAGCGGTCGGAGCTATAGCACCATGCGTTAAACATATCGCACGCGTTGCCGCCAAAGTAGCCAACGCCAGCGTTACGGAAGACATTGGTAACCCACGCCGCGCACCAGTTCTGACCCGGCGAAGGCGTAGAGTAGCACGCGTTGATGACGGCCTGCTGTTTGCCCGAGCCGGCATTCTGTTGCGGGGTTCCGGGCGCATACGATCCGCCACCCGAGCTTGAACCACCCGAGTAGGAATTGTTCTTGTTCGCGGCGGCGGCAGCAGCGGCGGCCTTCCTGGCAGCCTCCTCAGCCTGGGCGGCAGCGAGGATCTCGGAATCGCGCTGAGCCATGAGCTCCTTGACGTCGTCGGAAAGACCGTTCAGCACGGTCTGGACTTCTTGCTGCTTGGCCTGCATATCCTGCATCTGAGCCGTCTGCTGGTCCTTGAGCTTCTCTAAGTCGGCTTTCTGCGACTCAAGCTCGGTCTTTTGCGCATCGAGCTCTTCCTGGATGGTCTGGATATCCTCGATGGCATCGCGGTCGCTCTTGTTGATCTTCTCAACGTAATGCGCGTTGGCGACGAGTTCCTCAAACGAGCCAGAGGCCAGCAGCAGCGACAGGATGTTCGTGCCGCCGGACTTGTAGCTGGCGGCCACGCGATCGGAAAGGTCATTGCGCTTCTTCTTGAGCTCGGCCTTCTTTTCATCGATCTGGGCTTGCGTGTCGTCAATCTTGCCCTGGACATTCTCGATGTCGTTGAGGGTCTGGGCATTCTTGTTGGCCAGCGCCGCATACTCATTTGCGATGCTGTCGAGCTGGGCCTGAACCTCGTCGAGCTGGGCCTGGGCGGCATTCAGTTTATCGGTGGTTTCTTTGGAAGCCTCCGCCGCATGGGCGCGAGCGGGCAGGCCAAAAAGAACTGCCGCAGAAGCGGCGCCGAACAGGGCCTTGAGGGCAGTGCGGCGCGAGAGCTCCTGGGAAAGGATGGAATCGCTGTTTGGTGACATATGTACTCCGTTACATGCTTATTTATATGTCGCTCAACTCATACATATTAGCGTACATATGGCGCGTCCCAACGATTTCCACGAACGGCAGGAAACTGCAAGGTCAGCGGCTCGTAAGCAAATGCCAAAGATCAGGTTATGCGTACGCAAGCTCTTCTATGAGTACGTTAGCACAATCCTCTGCTTTTCCTACAGCGCACGATTTGGGCGTCCCTGCCTGCGCTATACTCCCCTGAAGAAGTGTTCCTGATTCGATAGGAGACTACATGTCCAAAGCACTCGACCCCAAAGACACCTGCGTCCTCGTTACCGGTGGCGCCGGTTTTATCGGCTCGCACACCGTCGTTCAGCTGCTCGAGGGTGGCTACCAGGTCGTCATCGTCGATGATCTCTCCAACTCCAGCGCCGTCGCCGTCGACCGCGTCAAGACCATCGTGGGCGACGAGGCCGCCAAGAACCTCACCTTCTACGAGGCCAACGTGCTCGACCGCGATGCGATGAACAAGATCTTCGATACCCATCAGATCGACCGCGTCATCCACTTCGCCGGCTTTAAGGCCGTCGGCGAGTCGGTGAGCAAGCCCGTCGAGTACTACCACAACAACATCGAGAACACCCTGGTGCTCGTCGACGTCATGCGCAACCATGGCTGCAAGTCCATCATCTTCTCAAGCTCCTCGACCGTCTACGGCGACCCGGACAACCCGCCCGTCACCGAGGAGGATCCTAAGAAGCCCGCGACCAACCCCTATGGTTGGACCAAGTGGATGATCGAGCAGATCCTTATGGACGTCCACACCGCCGACCCCGAGTGGGACGTCGTGCTGCTCCGTTACTTCAACCCCATCGGCGCTCATCCGTCGGGCCTGATCGGCGAGGACCCCAAGGGCATCCCCAACAACCTGGTGCCCTATGTCGCCCAGGTCGCCGTGGGCAAGCTCGAGGCCGTTCAGGTCTTTGGCAACGACTACCCCACCCCCGACGGCACCGGCGTGCGCGACTACATCCACGTGTGCGATCTGGCCTCTGGTCACGTTGCCGCCCTTAACTGGATGAACGGCAAGACCGGCGTCGAGATCTTTAACCTGGGCACCGGCACCGGCACCTCGGTACTCGAGGTCGTCGCCGCCTTCTCCAAGGCTTGTGGCAAGGAGCTGCCCTACGTGATCCGCGAGCGCCGCGCCGGCGACATCGCTGCCAACTGGTGCGATGCCTCCAAGGCCGAGCGCATGATGGGCTGGAAGGCCCAGTACGACATCGCGGACATGTGCCGCGATAGCTGGAACTGGCAGAGCCACAACCCCAACGGCTTCGCCGACGCCGAGTAGCAAAAACCTACATACCGCTCTTGCCCCGATCTCACGTTGTGAGGTCGGGGCTTTTTCATGGCATGCAACCATTCGCCGAAAATCGACCAACTTTTTTATCTTGCCTGTACATGTTTAAACAACATGTTTTACAATAGGCGTATCAGATCAGAACATCGGAGGCGGACTGCACATCCATCGGCAGGCCGACCCCACAACAAGAAGGTTGGTGAGCGCATTCATGGAGCGTGCAAGCGGCGTCCTCATGCCCGTCTCATCTCTGCCCGGACCATACGGAATCGGCGGCTTTGGCTGGAATGCCTACGACTTCGTCGATTTTCTCGCCTCGTGCAAACAACATTACTGGCAGATTCTGCCCCTTACGACGACCAGCTATGGCGATTCGCCCTATCAGTCGTTCTCGGCCCGCGCTGGCAACCCCAACTTTATCGACTTTGCCGAGCTTATCGAGGCAGGGTATCTGGAGCAGCGCGATATCGATGACGTGTATCTGGGATCCGACCCCAGCAATGTCGACTACGGTGCTATCTTTGGCGGCCGCCGTCAGATTCTCGACCGCGCCGCTGAGCGCTTTGCCGCCGACAAGCCAGCCGATTTCGATGGCTTTATCCAAGCCAACGAGGACTGGCTCATCCCCTACTGTGAGTTCATGACCGTCAAAGAGGAGTGCGGTCTCAAGGCGTTTTGGGAGTGGCCCGCGGAGCTCCGCACCCGCGGCGAGGCTTCCGCCAAGGTCTGCGCCGACCATCCGGCGCGTATGCTCTACCACCAGATGACGCAGTACTTCTTCGATCGCCAGTGGAGCCGCCTCAAGGCCTATGCCAACGAGCGCGACATTCTCATCATCGGCGACCTGCCCATCTATGTCTCGCGTGACTCCGTCGAGATGTGGGCGACACCTGAGCTCTTTAAGATCGACGCCGCCGGCAATCCCGTGAGCGTCGCCGGCACGCCGCCCGACCAGTTCTCGGCCACCGGCCAGTACTGGGGCAACCCCATCTACGACTGGGACGCCATGGAGTCCGACGGCTTCTCCTGGTGGGAGGGCCGCATTCGCGCCGCCCTCGACATGTACGACGTCATCCGCCTGGATCACTTCCGCGGCTTCGAGGCCTATTGGGAGGTGCCGTTCTCCTCGCCCGATTCGTCCTACGGTTCGTGGACGCAGGGTCCCGGCCTCAAGTTCTTCAAGACGCTCGAGGAAAAGCTCGGCACGCTGCCCATCATCGCCGAGGACCTGGGCTTCCTCACCCCCGGCGTCATCGACATGCGCGACAACTCGGGCTTCCCCGGCATGAAGATCCTGCAGTTTGCCTTTGAGGGCACCAACTCGTACTACCTGCCGCATAACTACATCGCCAACACCGTCGCCTACGTGGGCACCCACGACAACGAGACGGCGCGCGGCTGGTTTGAGGGAACGGCCACCCCGCGTCAGCGCGAGCAGGCAGCCCTGTACACCCATCAGCAGGCCGGCGAGCCTATCACCGACGCACTCAACCGAACCATCGCAGCCAGCGTGAGCGACACGTGCATCTACACCATGCAGGACCTGCTCAACTTGGGCAACGAGGCGCGCATCAACACCCCTGCCACACTGGGCGGCAACTGGACCTGGCGCATGCTCGACGGCGCCATCACCCGCGAGCTCGAGCACAAACTCACCGACTGGACCGAGACCTACTTCCGCATCCCGTCGGAAGCCGAAATCGAGCTTCCTCAATAGGAGCTACCGCGCCTGACCCCTCCCCACCGTGCGGACGCGCTTGCTTTTCCCGCGCGAGGCCACCCCAATCCCCTCGCGCGGGCTTCTTATGAATTGCAGACATGAAACAACCCATCACAGGAGAAAACATGCCCCAAATTAACCTCATGGAACTCGCCGAGCAGTCTTTTGGCACCTCGCTCGAGCAGCTCGACGACCGTCGCATTTACAAGCTGCTGGTCAAACTCGTGCAGGAGCGCTCCGCCGCCCGCCCGCTCAACAACGGCAAGAAAAAGCTCTATTACATTTCCGCCGAATTTTTGATCGGTAAGCTGCTCATCAACAACATGATCGACCTCGGCATCTACGACGAGGTTAAGGACCAGCTCACCGCCGCAGGCCACGACCTCAACAAGATCGAGGAATTCGAGGTCGAGCCGTCACTCGGCAACGGCGGCCTGGGCCGCTTGGCCGCATGTTTCCTGGATTCCATCGCCACGCTGGGCTTGACCGGCGATGGCGTGGGCCTCAACTATCACTACGGTCTGTTCCGTCAGCGCTTTGTCGACAACCAGCAGAAGGCCGTCCCCGACGAGTGGCTCGGTGAGCAGGACATCCTAGTCGACGATGACCGCTCCTACACCGTCGAATTCGGCGATTTTGCCGTTACCTCCAAGCTCGTCAACATCGATGTGCCCGGTTACGGCCAGCCCACCAAGAACCGCCTGCGCCTTTTCGACCTGGCGAGCGTCGACGACGGCCTGGTCCCCGGCAGCTCCATCGACTTCGACAAGACCGAGATCGCCAAGAACCTCACCTTGTTCCTCTACCCCGACGATTCCGACGAGCAGGGCCGCCTACTTCGCATCTATCAGGAGTACTTCATGGTGAGCAACGCCGCCCAGCTCTTGATCGACGAGGCCGTCGAGCGCGGCAGCAACCTGCACGATCTGGCCGATTACGCCGTTGTCCAGATCAACGACACGCACCCCACCATGGTCATCCCCGAGCTCATTCGCCTGCTCACCACCGAGCACGACATCGAGTTTGACGAGGCCGTTACCATCGTACGCTCCATGGTCGCCTACACTAACCACACGATTCTTGCCGAGGCGCTCGAGAAGTGGCCGCTCACCAGCCTGCAGAAGGTCTCCCCTGCCATCGCCGACATTATCGTCAAGCTCGATGAGATCGCGAAGGCCGAGCACGATGACCCGCGCGTCGCCATCATCGACGAGCACGACACCGTCCACATGGCCCACATGGACATCCACTTTGGCTTCTCCATCAACGGCGTAGCCGCCCTCCACACCAAGATCCTGGAGGACACCGAGCTTCATCCGTTCTACGAGATCTATCCCGAGAAGTTCTCCAACAAGACCAACGGCATCACCTTCCGCCGCTGGATTCATGGGGCCAACCCCGCGCTCGCCAGCCTGCTCGACGATGTGATCGGCACCGACTGGCGCAGCACCGGCGATCTGAGCAAACTCGCCAAGTTCGCCGACGACAAGGACGTTCTTGAGCGCCTGGCCGCCACCAAGGTCGAGGCCAAGGCCATCATGCGCCAGTTCATGGCGCTCGAGCAGGGCGTGACCATTCCCTCCAACGCCATCATCGACGTCCAGGTCAAGCGCATCCACGAGTACAAGCGCCAGCAGATGCTCGCGCTCTACATCATCTGGAAGTACCTCGATATCAAGAACGGCAACAGACCTAAGCACCCCGTCACCATCATCTTTGGCGGCAAGGCGGCGCCTGCCTACACTATCGCGCAGGACATCATCCATCTGATCTTGACGCTGTCGCAGTGGATAGCAAACGACCCCGACGTGGCTCCCTACCTGCAGGTTGTCATGATCGAGAACTACAACGTCACCGCCGCCGAGCGCGTGATCCCCGCCGCTGATATCTCCGAGCAGATCAGCCTGGCCTCCAAGGAAGCGAGCGGCACCTCCAACATGAAGTTCATGCTCAACGGCGCCCTAACCCTGTGCACGCTCGACGGTGCCAACGTGGAGATTGCCGAGCTCGTGGGCGACGAGAACATTTATACCTTTGGTGCCTCGTCCAAACAGGTCGAGCAGCTCTATGCCAACGGCACCTATGACGCCGGTGTGCTCTACCGCAAGCCCGGCATTAAACTGCTGGTGGACTTCATCACCAACCCGGCCTTTATGGCGACCGGCAATGCCGAGCGCCTGCAGCGCCTGCACGACGACATTAAGGGCAAGGACTGGTTTATGGCCCTGCTCGACATTGAGGAGTACATCCAGACCAAGGAGCGCGTGCTGGCCGACTACGAGGACCAGGACGCCTGGATGCGCAAGGCGCTCATCAATATTGCCAACGCCGGCACCTTCTCGTCCGACCGCACCATCTCCCAGTACAACGACGAGATCTGGCACCTGAACTAATTTCGCTTCCCTTACCCATCCTCTTGAGAAACGGAGTCGTGGCGACACGGCTCCGTTTTTTGTGCCCGCACGTTACCCTGTGACCCGACTCGGCCAAACAATCTCGATCTGTAACAACTACTCAACCAAAACGATCCCAGCTGTTACAGATCGAGACATACCAGCCCCACCCTTTGGGTTTATCTCGATCTGTAACATCTAGCAGCTGAAATTCGCCTTTGGTGTTACAGATTTAGATGAAATGGTTAGCTCGGCGGAACCGTCTCGATCTGTAACATCTAACGTCCGAAATCGGCCCTACCTGTTACAGATCGAGACAAACGACCGGCCAGACAACCCCAACACAAAGAAAGGCTCCCCTCTCGCCCAGTGGACGGGAGGGGAGCCTTATATGTGACCGCGGCAAAAGGATGGCAATACCGCAGTCGCCCAAAGGGAGGGCCTGGATGCACCGGGCCTAGATAAGGTTCTTGCCAGAGACCTTATCGAAGAGGTGGGTCGCGTTCTTCTCGAACTTGAACCAGATGGTGTCGCCAGCCTTGAGCGCGCCCTTGGCCTCGAGGTCGACGACGGGGATAATCAGAACAAACTGGCCGTCGGGAGCGGTCACGTGGACATGCTCGGTCGAGCCCATGAGCTCGGTCACCTCGACGGTACCCTGGAGCGCGCCCTCCTCGCCCTTGTCGGCAAGCAGGATCTGCTCGGGACGCACGCCGGCCGTAATCTCCTTCACGTCGCCGCCGTCCCAGTTGAGGGCAAGCTGAGCGCAAGTCTCGGGGGCGAGCGCCACGTTCATATCCTCGGTCTTGACGGTAAAGCCGTTGCCCGAGCGCACCAGCTGGGCATCGAAGAAATTCATCTGCGGCACGCCGATGAAGCCGGCGACGAAGATGTTCGCGGGATGGTTGAAGACCTCCTGCGGCGTGGCGATCTGCTGGACAACGCCGTCCTTCATGACCACGATGCGGTCGCCAAGGGTCATGGCCTCGGTCTGGTCGTGAGTAACGTAGATGAAGGTGCCCTTAATCTCGTGACGCAGCTTAATGAGCTCGGCACGCATCTGGTTACGCAGCTTGGCGTCCAGGTTGGACAGCGGCTCGTCCATCAGGAAGACCTTGGGGTCACGCACGATGGCGCGGCCGATAGCGACACGCTGGCGTTGGCCGCCGGAGAGCGCCTTGGGCTTACGGTCGAGGTACTCGGTAATGCCCAGAATCTCGGCAGCGGAGCGAACCTTGCGGTCGATCTCGTCCTTGGGGACCTTCTTGAGCTCAAGCGTAAACGCCATGTTCTCGTACACCGTCATATTGGGGTACAGAGCATAGCTCTGGAACACCATGGCGATGTCGCGGTCCTTGGGTGCCACGTCGTTGACGCGCTTGCCATCGATGAGCACATCGCCCGAGGTGATGTCCTCCAGGCCGGCGACCATGCGCATCGTCGTGGACTTGCCGCAGCCAGAGGGGCCAACGAGGACGACGAACTCCTGGTCGTGAACGGTGAGGTTGAAGTCCTCTACAGCGAGCACACCGTCCTCGGTAACCTTGAGGTTGTGTTTCTTCTCCTCGGTCTTCTTCTTTTTGCCAAAGAAGCCCTTCTTTTTTGACTCGTTGTTGGGATACACCTTCTGAACATGTTTGAGAACGATCTCGGCCATGTCTCTACCTTTCGATACGCGGCGCCGCGCTGAGGGGCACCGCAGAAACTTGCAAAACAGTTACGGCATCAGCCCTTGACGGCACCTGCCACCACGCCGTCGATGATGTACTTCTGACAGAGGATGTACATGATGACGATGGGGATAACGACCATCATGATGCAGGCCATCATGGGGCCGAGCTCGACGTGGCCGTAGCCGCCGCGGAAGTACTGGATCAAGATAGGAATGGTCTTGTACTTGGTGGAGTCGAGCGTAAGGTAGGGCAGCAGATAGTCGTTCCAGACCCACATGGTCTCGAGGATGCCGACCGAAAGATAGGTGGGCTTCATGATGGGAAGGACGATCTTAAAGAACACCTGGACCGGGTTGCAGCCATCAATCATGGCCGCCTCCTCGATCTCGAGCGGGATGTTCTTTACAAAACCGGCGAACATAAAGACCGCCAGGCCCGCGCCAAAGCCGAGGTAGATAAAGCAGATGTTGAACGGCGTGTTGAAGCCGATGCGGTCCGCCAAATTGGACAGCGTGAACATGAGCATCTGGAAGGGCACGACCATCGAGAACACGAACAGGTAATAGAAGAAGTTCGAGATCTTGTTGTTGACACGAACCACGTACCAAGCGCACATGGAGCAGCACACCAAGATCAGCACGACCGACGTGACCGTGATGATGAGCGAGTACATAAATGCCGAGGCAAAGCCCTGCTCGTTAAGGGCGTGCATGTAGTTTGCGAGGCCGTTGAACGTCTCGGGCGTGAGCAGATCGAACGCCGTGGTGGTGCTGATTGCGGTCGCTTTCTTAAAGGAATTGAGCGCAATCATGAACACGGGGTAGATCCACGCGAGCGACAGAATCGTAAAGAAAATCGAGAGCGCGCGGTTGATAACCTTATCGCGTTTCATTACTGCTGCACCTCCTTGGACCTCGTGGCCTTAAGCTGAATCATGGAGATGGCTACGACCAGGATGCAGAAGATAACCGCCTTGGCCTGACCGATGCCCTGCCATGCGATACCGGCACGCGAATAGAACGTGTTGTAGATGTTCAGGGCGAGCATCTCGGTGGAGTGCGCGGGAGCGCCGCCGGTAAGGGCGAGGTTCTGGTCGAACAGCTTAAAGCCGTTGGTGATGGACAGGAACAGGCAGATGGTGATGGTCGGCATCAGGTTAGGGATCTTAACCTTCCAAAACGTCTGCCATGCCGTGGCACCGTCGACCTTGGCGGCCTCGATGTAGTCGGACGGAATGGACTGCAGACCAGCGATGTAGATGATCATCATGTAGCCGACCTGCTGCCACAGGGTCAGGATGATAAGGCCCCAGAAGCCAGCAGCAGAGTTAAGGGCGATGAGCTGGGCGCCCACGTTGGAGAGCAGGCAGTTGATCAGAATCTGCCAGATGTAGCCCAGCACGATGCCGCCGATCAGGTTAGGCATAAAGAAGATCGTACGGAAGATGTTGGTGCCCTTGAGCGCTTTGCGGGTGAGCGCCTGCGCGATGGCGAGGGCGATCACGTTGATGAGCACCGTCGACAGGAAGGCAAACGCCACGGTAAAGAAGAACGACGTGGCAAACTGCGGATCGGACAGTGCGCGCACGTAGTTCTCAATACCGACAAAATGCGCGTTGTTAATGGTAATAAACTGGCAGAACGAGAGATAGAAGCCCTGGATAAAGGGAATCACGAACCCGATCATAAACGCCAGGCACGTGGGCAGCATAAAGAGCGGCCACCAGCGCTTGAGTGCTTTGCCCATAGAAGGGTCCTTTCAATATGCAGGGGGCGGGCAAACCAACGTCTGCCCGCCCCCTGTCGCTAATCAGATAGCTTGGGCAGCAACTACTTACTCGGAAGCAGCCTTCTCGGTCTTCCAGCCATCGACGAAGGCGTTCTTGACGCCGTCCCACTTGCTGTTATCGGCAGCGTAGGCAATCAGAGCCTGCTTGAGGTTCTTCTTCCACTCCTCGGAGGGGATGTAGACGAAGTCCCAAGCGACGGTCTTCTTGCCGTCCTTGGCCATGGCAACGGCCTGCTGCGAGAAGACGTTGGTGGTTTCCTTGGCGCTCTTGAACGGAGCGGTCAGACCCATCTTGTCGGCGATGATGCTGGTCGGGGTGTCAGCGGTGACGCACCAGTACATGAAGTCCTCGGTGGCCTTCTGGGCATCCTCGGAAGCCTGGGAGCTGACGCACCAGTAGTTCTCGCCGCCGGAGCACAGGCCCTGGTTCTCCTCGCCGTCGACGCCGATGTAGATCGGCAGCATGCCGAGCTGGTCGTCGGTCATACCGGCCTTGGTGAGGTCAGCGTATGCCCAAGAGCCGTTCTGATAGAAGACGGCCTTGCCGGTTGCGAACTCGTTGGTGGCGTCGTCGCCGGTCTTGGAGGCAAGCTGCGAAGGATCGCAGGTGGAGTCGGTGATGTACAGGTCGAAAATCTGCTTGAAGTTGTCGAGATACTCGCCCTTGATCTCGTCGTCCTCCTGGTTGTGCTCCTTCTCGAACTCGTAGTAGAGCGGGAGGTTGGCGAGGTGGGTGGTGTAGCGCCAGCTGGAGGAGTCATCCATGCCGGCAGAAGTGAAGGCACCCTCAACGCCAAGCTCGTCCTTGCGGGCCTGGATGTCGTCGGCACAAGCCTTCAGCTTGTCGAAGGAGTTGATGTCCTCGGCCTTGTAGCCAGCCTTCTCGAGCAGCTGCTTGTTGTAAATGATGCCGTAGCTCTCCTGGACCCAGTCGATGCCCAGATCCTTGCCATCGGACTGCAGAGCCAGGGAGTCGTCAATGAGCTCACCGCGGAGCTTGGTATCGGACAGGTCGGCGCAGTAATCCTTCCAGTTCTTAAGACCGGTGGGGCCGTTGACCTGGAACAGGGTCGGAGCGGAGCTCTTGGACATCTCGGACTTGAGCTTCTCCTCGTAGGTGTTGGAGGCAGCGGTCACGATCTTGACCTCGACGCCCTTCTCCTTCTTATAGGCCTTGGCGATCTCCTTCCACTCCTTGTCGACCTCGGGCTTGAATTGGAGGAAGTAGACCTCGGCAGCGTCACCAGAAGCAGAGGAGCCGGAGCCGGCGGAGCCACCGCAGCCCACGAGACCCAGACCAAGAACCGCAGCCGCGGAACCAGCAAAGCCCAGGAACTGCCTTCTGCTCATTTCGTTCTTCATTACAATCCACCCTTTCACACCGTGGCGGCACCCTTTGCCGCCGCCTTCGGAGATTGGCTCGGGGACTTTGCCCCTTTTGCTGATTTGTACAATACGCTATTTGGCTAGTTGTTTGAACAAGTATTACTAGAGCGGTAGAAAAACTTCGGTGAACGGTAATATTCAACTTGATACTTGACAAGTTTTGTATAAACAATTATTTGTTATCGAATGCAGAGAAAACGCCCGGTCAAGCCGATGCATCGTCGGTTTGACCGGGCGTTTTCGCTTTGAGGGCATAAGTCTCGTCAGGCTGCGAGCTAGCCGGCTATCGCTTGGAGTTGACGCGGTAGTGGAAGATCTCGGGATGCGTGCGGGCATGCGTGACCTCAAACAAGATGCCGTCCGAGGTGTACGACTGGCTCTCCATGACGGCGACACAGTTGTACTTACCAAGGTCAAGATAGCTGCAGTCCTCATCGTTGGCGAGCTCGACACTCACCGTACGACGGCTCGCCATCACCTTGACGCCGCGTTTGTGCTCCAGATAGTCGTAAATTGACTTTGCGGCGATCTCGGGCGTCAGACCCTTGGCGATCGACTCCAAAAAGTAACCATGGTCTACTTGGCGCGCATTGCCGTTAAGGCTTCGGACACGCACCACGCGAATCAGCTCCTCGCCCACCTTAAAGCCCAGGCGACGAGAGAGTTGCTCAGTGCAAATCAAATGTTCAAAAGACTTGACCTCGGTCGATGCGACGGCATTGTTGCGTTTTGCGAACTCGCCAAACGACTCAACCTCTTCGAGTGCGCCCAACATGTCGGTTTCGCCCTTAAGCCAAATAACGCGCACGCCCTTGCCGTGTATGGGCTGCACAAACATCCCGTCGGCCAGCATACCCAAGGCGCGACGGACGGTATTGCGCGTGCATCCGAACTCCGCGGTCAGCTCGGCTTCGGTTGGCAGCATCTCCTGAAACGCATAGGTCCCGTTAATGATGCGCGAACGGATCTCACGGTAGATTCCTTCGTAAATCGCTTTTGGCATGACTTCACCTCTACATTGTTCATTTCCGGCTAGGCACGATAGCATTTCTTAAAGTTGTTTAAACCGAATATCGGTAAAGCGACAGGATTTAACCGTTGACGGTTTCTGTCATGCCCAAATCGGTTTCGCTCAAAACTGCCGGTACGACAATCGTCTGGTCCTCTACAATGAATCCATTGTTTAAACGTTTCCCCACGCGCAACGCGCCTCGATATTCGGAAGGCAGAACATGCTGCAAAAAATCCAACGCTTTGGCGGGGCAATGTTCGCGCCCGCCATGCTGTTTTCTATATCAGGCCTCATGGTCGGCGTCTCCGCTCTCGCAACGACTGCGGACATCGTCGGCGATCTCGCCGTATACGGAACCCCTTGGTACGCTTTTTGGACCATCATCCAGCGCGGCTCGTGGACGGTCTTTAAACGCCTCCCGCTCCTTTTTGCCGTAGCGCTGCCCATCGGTCTTGCCCAAAAACAACCGGCTCGTTGCTGCCTCGAGGCTCTCGTCGCCTATTTTGCCTACTGCTTCTTTTTGAGCGAGATCATTAAGCTGAGCGGAGACAATCTTGGACTTAAGTACCCGTCGTCTTTGACCTCCGCTAGCGGCATCACCATCATCGACGGCATCAAGACGCTCGACACCGGCATTATCGGCCCGCTGGCGGTATCGGCAACCGTCGTCGCCATCCATGACCGCTTCTACGATGCCAAGGTTCCCGATTGGCTCGGCACCTTCTCGGGCTCCTCGCTGGTCTACCTCATCAGCTTTTTTGCCGTGTTTGCCCTTGCCGCTATCTCGGCCGCCATCGTGCCCTCCGTATACGCAATGACCGAAACGCTGCGCCATGCACTTACGAGCGTCGGCCCCTTTGGCGTGGGCATCTTTGTGCTTTTGGAGCGAGCGCTCGAGCCCATGGGGCTGCACCACCTGCTCTACATGCCGATCTACTACGACAACCTGGTCATTAACGACGGCATCTACGCCACGTGGAGCAGCTTGCTCCCCATCCTCTCCCATAGCACGCGCCCCCTTAATGAGCTTGCGCCGTGGGCCGGTTTTACCGCCACTGGCTGGGTCAAGCTCTTTGGCCTTCCTGCCATCGCAGCCGCGTTCTACTCCACCGCAAAACCCGAGCGCCGCGCCGGCCTCAGGGTCATCCTTGTTCCCGCCATCATCGCCTCGGTGGTTTGCGGCGTTACCGAGCCACTCGAGTTTCTCTTTATGTTCACCCACCCCGGGCTCTTTTTTCTCTACGCCGTCTTATCGTCTTGCCTTGCCACAACCATGAATCTCTTTGGCATCGTCGGCATCTTCTCGGGCGGCCTCATGGAGATGGCAGCCTTCAACTTTATTCCGCTCATGCGCACGCATGCCGGTGCCTATCTTTTGGCGCTCGGTATCGGCCTTGCCTTTAGCCTCATCTTTTTTGTTAGTTTTCGAGCACTCATCTTGGCCTATGACCTTAAGACGCCGGGCCGCGAGGATCATGTCGCCAATCGCGCGGCAATCGATCGTTTAACGGAAAGCGGCTTTGCCAAAGAGCAATCTCCCAACGACGAGGCCGATAGTCGATCCGATCAAGATCACGTCCTCGCTGAGCGGGTAATTCAGCTTTTAGGTGGCGTTGGCAATATCGTGGGCGCAACCAACTGCGCCACGCGTCTGCGCGTCGAGGTCGCAGACCCTTCCATCGTTGCAGATAACGCATCGTTTGTCGCGGTGGGCGCCAAGGGCCTCATCATTACGGGCAAGACCGCCCAGGTGGTCATCGGCATCTCCGTTCCCCGCGTTAAAGAGCATTTTGACCAGATTATGGGCCTCGAGCCGGGATTTGTGCCCACCACCTCGGCCTCCCCTGCCGCCAGCGCAGTCCATAAGCGCGGCGATATCTGCTTCTTCGATATCGACGGAACGCTCGCCTGGCAAGACCCTCGAGTGGCGCAAGAGCTTCCCGAGAGCGAGCGAGACCTCTCCCCCTATCCCAACGAGGCGGTTTCGCAGGCAATCCGCGAGTTTGTCGCCAACGGCAACATGGCCTTTATCTGCACGGGACGTACCCTCAGCTGCATCCACCCCAAACTTCTTGAGCTGCCCTGGACCGGCATCGTCTGTCTTGCGGGTGGTTACGCCGAGATCAACGGACACGCAATTCGCGATCTGTCGATGACGCCCGGTATGCTGCAGCGTCTTGCCCCCTACCTTGAGCAATCGGGCGAGGTCATCCGCTTTGAGGGCCTCAACGGCGTCGTGCGCATGAGTGCCGATGCCCCCGATGCTCCCGGATACGCGCGCACCCTGGGCGACGCAGTCACGCAGCTGCAACATTACAGTGTCTACAAGATCTTGATGTCTACATCGCTCGCCAACCACATCGCTCAAGATAAGGCGCTTGAGCCGCTGCTGTGCTTTAACGAGCTCGAACTCAAGGTAACCGAAATCTCGCCCCGCGAATGCACGAAGCGCGGGGGCATCCAGTCTGTACTCGACGCCCTCGATCCCCACCACGGAACCGTATACGGCATCGGCGACGCCAGCAATGACGTCTCGCTGATGAACGCCGTCGATGTCGGTATCGCCATGGGCAATGCGCCGGACTATCTCAAAAAGCGCGCCGACTACATCACCGACTCGGTCGACAAAAATGGCGTCGTCAAGGCGCTCGAGCACTTTAGGCTTATATAAGCAGCCGGCACGCGCACGCGTCCCGTTTCCCCAAATCGCCAAAACAGACGCGCCGGCAACTCCAATGTGGCAATATGGTATCTGCACACCGCAACGATGCAACCTAAGAAAGAATGCGAGAACCCGTGTCCAGTCCGTTTACCAGCTTTTTAGCCCAGCACTTTGACCAGATCAACGACTATCTGGCCACGTTCTTTGACGGACAGGCGACCTCTGCCGATATCGAGCGCTACCTGTATACCCCGCTCTCGACATTTACGGCCAATGCCGGCAAGCGCCACCGCCCGCTCATCTGCATGCTCGCCGCCACCGCGGTAGGTGGCAGCTTTGAGAGCGCCCGCAGCGCGGCGGCAGCTATCGAGCACTTTCAGTCGGGAGCGCTTATCCATGACGACATCGCCGACAACGGACAGCTTCGTCGAGGTAAGCCCTGCATGCACCTTACCGAGGGCACGGGCCTTGCCATCAATTGTGGCGACCTGGCGCTCACCATGGTCACCAAGACGGTTCTCGACGACCCCACGCTGGAGTCCGACGTGAAGCTGCGTGTGCTCCACGAGCTTACCGAGATGATCGTCCGCACCATCGAGGGTCAAGCGCTCGACCTGGGTTGGGTCCGTGACGGGCGCTTTGATATCTCGGTTGATGACTACCTGGGCATGGCGACGCACAAGACCGCGTTTTACAGCGGAGCCACGCCGCTTGCCGCCGGGGCCATTATCGGCGGCGGCAGCGATGAGCAAATCGAAGCGCTGCGCGCCTTTGGCCTGCACACGGGCCTCGCCTTTCAGATTCAGGACGACCTGCTCAACCTTGTCGGCACTAAGGAAGCCGCCAACAAGGACTTCCGCACCGACATCACCGAGGGCAAGCGCACGCTTGTCGCCGTACACGCCCTCTCTGATGAGCGCCACCACGACGAGATCGAGGCGATTCTTTCCTCGGGCACCGATGATCCCGCGCAGCTCGCACGCGCCGTGGAGATCTTCCAGGAGACCGGCTCTATCGATTACGCCCACACTTACGCGCTCGACCTGACCGCTAAGGCCAAAGCGGCCATCGAGAACGTTGAGCTTGATCCGCACGCACGTGAGCTGTTCCTCTCCATGGCAGATTTCTTTGTGGAGCGCCTTAACTAACGGGGGTTATAAAACCTGTCAGCAGCGTATTTAGGCACAACTTGCTACACTGTTGAGTGCATGTTTATGCATCCCTTTGCGTTGTCTATCCGACAGACGCTCAAATAGTACGAATGGTACGCCGAAAGGGGTTCGTTCATGGAACCTATTACAACGGGCATGCAAGGAGCAGCCGTCGAGGACGTGCAGTCTCGTCTCCTGCAGCTCGGCTACACGATTGATGCCGCCGAAGTCACCGACAAGTACTTTGGAGCCACCACTGAGCAGGCCGTCAGCACCTTCAGGCTCGACAGCGGCCTTGCTGCCGGTCATGCCGTCGATATCCCCTGCTGGAGCGCCCTTGTAGACGCTTCGTATAAGCTGGGCGACCGCACCCTCTATCTGCGCATGCCCAATTTCCATGGCGCCGATGTGCAGGCCCTGCAGCGCGCTCTCAACGTTTTGGGCTTTGCCTGTGGTGAAGACGACGGCTACTTTGGTCCGCATACCGAGGCCGCCCTGCAGCAGTTCCAGGAAAATGTCGGCCTGTTTGCCGACGGCATGGCCTTCCAGGACACCTACGCCTACGTCAACCGCCTGCACCATGTGTGGGAGGGCAAGCCCTCGGTCACCGAAGCCGAGTCCCGCATCGGTTTTGCTCGCGCCGCCAACGTGCTCGAGCGCTTCCAGATTGCCGTTATCGGCGAGGACCCCATCGCACGCAGTGTTGCGTCGCGCATGTGGAATATCGCCACGGCAACGACCGACAACAGCGGCATGATGCTCTGCGACTCCGAGGTCCCAACCGACGTTGACCTGGTGCTCGAGATCGCAAGCGACGAGCTGCCCGCCGACGCCGCACCGCGCGCCACGATTGCCCTCGCCGAGTGCCACAACCTGGCCCAGCGCATCCGCACCGCCAATGTCGCCGCGCAGCAGAAGCCGGCTCGCATTCGCATTGAGCTCACAGGCATGACGCGCTACAACGGCACCTTCACGGCCAGCGACGCGCAGACACTCGCCGTACGCCTGCTCGACGGCGTTTGCGATGCCCTCGCAGATTAGGTAAACTAAACGAGTTGCTTTTGGGCAACACCACACATTGGGACGTAGTTCAACGGTAGAACTCCGGTTTTTGGTGCCGGCTGTTGGGGGTTCGAATCCCTCCGTCCCAGCCATTAAAATTGAGCGCCCTGAGTCCATAACGGCCCAGGGCGCTTTCTTGTGGGCAAGCGGAGGGATTCGAACCCGCAAGGAATCTACCTATATAAGACAGACGCCCCAGGCCCATAACGACCAAGAGCGCCTTGCATCTAGAATTATCAGCCCTGTTCCGAAAAGTGAGCCGCATGCAACAACCAAGTAACCACAGGCCCCGGGAGAGCGGGGACACCGGCTTAGGTTTATCGCGAGTTCCGAACGAACAGGAGGCCACTTAATGTGGCCTCCGTCGTGAGCAGGACTGTAGAGCAGGAAACCTAAGCCGGTGTCCCCGCTCTCCCGGAGCCGGCGGAATCTAGTTGTTCAGCATGCGGTCGAAGCTTCCCGAGTCGCCATCCCGATAGTCTGCGGTCATCAGGATCTCCTGCGGAATGCGCCCGCCTTCACGTAGCACGTTGCGGAACTGCACGCGCGTAACCATGGGCAGATCCTTGATCGTCGCTGCCAGGTTCTGCGGCACGCCCTGGTTGGCAGCCGCGGGCTCGCACTCGCCGCCGGCCTTCACGCGACGCTTATGCTCGGCGAGCATGGCGCGGTACATGCCGGCATGCAGGCGAATCTCAACCACATTGGCATTGCGAGCCTGTTCGACGATGCGCGCGCCCTCGCGATCGATATCGCCCACGTAGTAGACGTAGTTAAAGCGATAGCCAATCTCGGCCAGATAATCATCCAGTGCGTGCGAGACGCTCGCCTTGCAGCCGCCGCCAAAAATCACGCCGCCCACCTTGGTACCAAAGAGCTTGGCATGTTTGCGTCCGCGCAGGAGCTTGACGATCTCGTCATAGGTATCCAGGTTCTCGACCATAATGAACGGCTTGTCGGCACCCAGCGTA
The DNA here is from genome assembly GCA_905215825.1 of uncultured bacterium. Classification (GTDB taxonomy): domain Bacteria; phylum Actinomycetota; class Coriobacteriia; order Coriobacteriales; family Coriobacteriaceae; genus Collinsella. The sequence goes on along the minus strand of CAJMRO010000012.1, from coordinate 14,118 downwards.
AAGAAGCCCGTAAAGTGCACGGGGCGATTGGGGGCGACCTTGATCGCCTGCATGCTGATGCCCTTTTCGGTCATACGTCTGATCAGGCGCTCACCGTGCTTGCCGTCAAAAGCCTTCTCGTCGTTAAAGATCTGGTAGGCACGCTGGCGGCGCGAGGCAACCGGCGTATCGGCACCTCGGTTCTGCTCGATCCAAGCCTGGATGATTGCGATTTCCTCGGCAATCTTGCGGTTGGACATCTCGTTGTGCTGAGTGCGTTGCGGAGCCTTTTTGCCGTCCTTGCCCTCGACCTTTACGATCTGTGTCTGCTGCTCCTTGATCTTAGAGAGCGCCGTAGGCGTAGGGACAACTTTGAGCAGCTGCCTGCCTAAAACGCGGGCAAGGGCAAACGCCGAGACCTCGCCGTGGACTGCCGACTTGGGCTGCTGGGCAGCAGTATCTGCTGCGGCAGACTCCGGCTTCTTCTGAGACTTGCGCTTAGAATCGCCTTGGGAATTGCGCTCGCGCTTCGGCATAGGCGCCTGCTTCTGCGGACGATCGGACTTGCTCTCCTTCGCCGGCTGGCGCTTAGGCTGCCCCGAAGAAACCTCGACCTTCGCATCCTCGTCCTGTGGCATGGTCTTCTCGGCTGCAGTCTCGGCATGGGAACTGCGGCCCCCACGATGGCGACGGCGGCGAGGCTTGCTCGACGTGCCCTGCTCCGCCTGCTCATCAGTAGGCTGCTGGCCCTTGGCCTCGGCATCAACCTCAAGCTGCGGCTCAGCAGGCTTCTGTTCGCGAGCCGCCGGCTCAACGGCCTTCTCGGCCTTCTCGTCCTGAGTGGTCGAAGCCGGCTCGCTCTTCTCCTGATGCCTTACGGGATACGCGCGCCCCGCAAAACCACGTCCGGGACGGCATGAACCCGGAGCCTTCTTGACCGGTTCATCGGACGTGTCAGCAGCCTCGACGGAATCCTGGACCTCGCATGCAATACCTCGCTGCTCGACCTTAAAGTGGGCACCGCGGCGACGCTTGGGCCCCTGGATCTCAGCATGCTCTTGAGTGCGAGTCGGCTCCTGCATCCCGACGGACTTTTCCTCGACAGCCTCGGCATCCGTCTCGCCCTTTTGAGCAACGGCGCGACGGAAGCGCTCCTGCTGGGCACGGCGCTGAGCATCGCGCTTGCCGCCCCCGCCAAAACCGCCGCGACCGGCCTTAGCCGTAAAGGCGCGAACGACGCTCTCATCGAGCAGCTCGTCGGTATCGATATGCTCGCGCGGGGCCGTTTCCACCGAAGCGGGCACCTCGACAACGTCCTCGACGGCCTCTTCGGCAACCTCGGCAAGCTGCTCCTGGGCATCACTTATCTCGGCATGAATGGTATAGAACGCCGGACGTCCGTTAATGCCGCTGCCCTCGATCTTGGTAACGATCTTTGCCGCGATGAGTTCGTCGCGCATCGCCTTGGTGTCGCATTCCTTATCGACGGAGCGGAAAATCTGTGCCAGCGCGCTCGACTTGATTTTAAGCGCCTTGCGGCAGAGCAGGTCGTAGGCAACCAGCTTGGCGCGCTCGGCAGAAAGCGACGTCTGGCTGCTTAGACGCTCAGCCAGGGCATCGACATTATTTTGGTTATCGGAATATACCGTCTTGGCCACGGGGCCCCTTTCATATGTACACATATACGTCTATATGGTACATCGCGCGAGCCTATCCACGCAAAACATCTGCGAGGACGCCTTTGCATCACCCGTTCCCGCAAGAAAAAAGACCGAGCCCGCGTCGTTGCGGACCCGGTCTTTCCGAGTCATATGGATGGAACGGTTAGCTCATCAAGTTGACTAGGCCTTGGCAGCCTCGGCGTCGGCGGGAGCCTCGGCGGCAGCAGTGCGGCCATACTCGGCCTTGCCCATCTCGGACCACTCGGGCTCCTCGTCGGGCATGGAACCGGCCTCCTTGCCGAAGAACTCCTTGAGGCAGTTGACGGCAACGATGAGGCCCAGGACCATCAGCAGGACGGCGAAGACGAGCTGCAGACCCTTGGTGGCGGCGACGGAAACGGCAGCCGTGGTGGCGGTAGCCGGGATGGTGCCGAAGAAGCCGTAGGCCTGGACGGCGGTCATGCAGCCCATGGCGCTCTGGACCAGCGAGGTGAAGGTGCAACAGAGCAGGAAGACAACGGGCACGTAGAGCATCCAACCCTTGCGGCCGGTGCACTTGCAGAACACGGCGAGGGTGATCATGGTCATACCGCCGAGCAGCTGGTTAGAAGCACCAAAGAGCGGCCAGATGTTGGCATAGCCGCCAAAGGCGAGGGCGAGGCCAGGAAGCAGGGTAACGACCGTGGCGAACCAGGGGTTGCCGAGGACCTTCATGTAGCCGGCCTTGGACTCGATGGCCAGGGCGTCGTTGGTCTGGGCAAAGAACTCGGAGAACGAGGTGCGAGCGATGCGGGCGACGGCATCGAGCGAGGTCAGGGCCAGAGCGGAAACGTTCATGGTCATGAAGACGGTTGCGAGCGTGCCGTCAACGCCGAAGGCCTGCATACCGCGGGAGATGCCAGCTGCGAAGATCTGGAACGGGGTGGAAGCGACGCCGGCGTTAAGGGCGCCGGTACCGGCGGTGTTCATGTCGGAGAACATGATGCCGGCGACGATGATGGCAAGGATGCCGACGAAGGACTCGACGATCATGGCGCCGTAACCGACCTTGACGGCGTCCTGCTCCTTCTCGACCTGCTTGGAGGAGGTACCAGAAGAAACGAGGCTGTGGAAACCGGAGAGAGCACCGCAGGCAACGGAGACAAACAGGACCGGGAACATCATGCCCGAGGCATTGCTAAAGCCGGTGAAGACCGGAGCGGTGATGGTGGCCTGGCCGTTAGCGCCCAGGACGACGATACCGAGGACAGCGCAGACGATCATGACGATCATCATGATGGAAGTGAGGTAGTCGCGAGGGGTCTTGAGCATCTGGATGGGCATGGCACCGGCAAAGACCAGGTAGACCATGACGACGGCGAACCACTGGAACTTGTCCAGGTAGACCGGGAACTGCATGCCGACGGCGAACATGAGGACCATGAGTACCACGCCGGTGACGAACTCGGCAGCGCCGGTGAGGTTGAACTTCTTCTGGGCCCAACCAAAGGCCATGGCGACGAAGGTGAACAGGATGGAGATGGTGCCAGCGCAGCCAGCGGCATAGGACTTGGTGAAGTCGATGGCACCGGTAGCAGCACCAGAAGCGTCAACGGCCGGGGTGAACATGAACGTCTTGCAGACCATGTCGGTGAAAGCGGCGATGACGATGATGCAGAACAGCCAGCAGAACAGCAGGAACAGGCGACGGCCGGTCTTGCCGATGTACTTCTCGATGAGCTGGGCCAGGGACTTGCCGTTGTTCTTCATCGAGGCGTACAGGGCGCCAAAGTCGTGGACGGCGCCAAAGAAGATGCCGCCGACGAGGACCCAGAGCACGACGGGAAGCCAGCCGAAGGCCATAGCGACGATCGTACCCGTAACAGGGCCGGCACCGCAGATCGAGCTGAACTGGTGCGAGAACGCGGTGAAGGCGGAGACGGGCGAGAAGCTGTTGCCGTCTTTCATGCGCTTGGCCGGCGTGAGGGCCTCTTTGTCAACGCCCCACTTGTTGGCCAGCCATCGGCCATAGCCCAGATAGCCGCAGGCGAGCACCGCCGCGGCCACAACCATGAGCAAAACTCCGTTCATTACATTTCCTCCTCTAAAAAGAACTTCCCAGACATAAAAAATGAGGGCCGTCGGTTGCGCTCGACGGCCCTCATCTTCATCAGCCGCCCGTTATCGTACGGGCTAGCTGTATGTGCTAACCCGCATCAGATAATTACTACGCTGATAATGTTTAGCTGATGCGTGAACATGTCTAAGAAATCCTCTTCAATCATGATGTGAATGATCCGTGCGTGTTCACATCCCCCAGTGGTTGAAAAGGAGTATGAAACTTTAGTTACCTAAAGTCAATGCAAATATGTAATGAATTTTCCACTTTTTTGAATTTCTCGGTATAAAACGCCACTGACCTCGGACTTTACCCGACAAAAGTTTTTGCATGAGAGATGCCCCTGAGAGCCGCGGGAGCCGGGCGGAGGGGCCGGATATAAGGTTTATCGCGAGTTCCGCACGCAAAGAAGGCCACTTAATGTGGCCTTCGTCTTGCGCAGGACTGTAGAGCAGGAAACCTTATATCCGGCCCCTCCGTCCGGGGACCGCGCCGTACCAGCTACAGCGTCATGTTTGGATCGGCGTCGACGTCGAACGGCGAGATTTCACCTCGGTCGAATTTACGGCGAGCGACCTCCGCAATCATGGCTGCGTTATCGGTACAGGCAGACAAGGGCGGCACCGTTACGCGAATCCCCTGACGCCCAAGCTTCTTGATCATCATCTCGCGCAGATGCGGGTTGGCCGAGACGCCGCCACCGATGCAGTATTCCTTGCATCCGGTAGCGTGCAATGCGTTTTTGGCCTTCTTGTACTGCACGTCAAAGACAGCTGCCTCAAACGAAGCTGCCAGATCGGGCAGGTGAATCGTGCGCCCGGCCTTGGTCTCCTGTTCAATGTAGAGCGTCACAGCGGTTTTAAGGCCCGAAAGCGAGAAGCGATAGTCTCCTCTGCTGTTAAGCGCACGGGGGAAATCGATCGCCTTGGGGTTGCCCGTCTCGGCCAGCTTGGAAATGATGGGGCCACCGGGATAGCCCAGACCCAATGCCTTGGCTACCTTGTCGAAGGCCTCGCCCACAGCGTCGTCGAGCGTCTCACCGAGCACCTCGTAGTCGCCCCACGCCTTCACGTGCACGAGCATGGTGTGCCCACCCGAGACAAGCGTGAAGATAAACGGCGGTTTGAGGTCGGGTTGCGCCAGCAGGTTGGCAAACAGGTGCCCCTCCAGATGGTTGACGCACACGAGCGGCTTGCCGGCAGCGTAGGCAAAGCCCTTGGCGAAGGCGACGCCAACCACGAGCGCGCCCACCAGGCCCGGACCCTGTGTCACGCCCACGGCGGCAAGCTCGCTGGGGGCAATGGCTCCATCCTCAAGACCAAGCGATGCTGCGGCATCCTCAAGCGCCGCATCCACGACACTCACAATCACCTCGACGTGTTTGCGCGAGGCGATCTCGGGCACCACGCCGCCAAAGCGGGCGTGAAAATCAATCTGCGTCGACACCTGGTTGGCCAGCATATTGCCATCCGCATCGATAATCGCCACGGCCGTCTCGTCGCAGGAGCTCTCGATAGCGAGCACTAGGCGGCGGCGCTCAATTTCGGCACGCTCCCCCTCGGAGCGCCCAGGCGCAGGCAGCGGCCACACGCGCTGCTCTGCCGCCGTCGGCTCGGGCGAAGCATTGTCGACCGGAAGTACCAGGGGCAGCGGGGCCGTCATGACGATGGCGTCCTTGCCGGCACCATAGTAGCCGCGGCGACGGCCAGCCTCGGTAAAGCCCAGAGCGTTATAGAGCGCAATCGCTCCCTCGTTGCCGTCCTCGACCTCGAGCGAAGCCGTGGTGCAGCCGAGCATCTGGGCATCATAGCTCACATGCGACAGCAGCTTGCGGGCAATGCCCTCACGGCGATGTGCCGGGTCGACGGCGACATCCAGAATCTGCACATCACCGTCCACGACCATACCGCCGGCAAGGCCCAGTAGCTTGCCGTCGTCGTGTGCCACCCACCAACTACGCGGCGCAGCAACGTCCTCGCCCAGTTCGGACAGGAACATGCCCGGCGTCCACGCCTCGTGTCCGGCACCTTCAAAGCAGGCAGCCTCCAGCGCGCTCGCGCCCTCGGCATCCGCCGCGCCCATGGGACGGAACTGCAGATGACGACCGGCGAGCTCATCGGCAACGCCCGTAATTTCGCTCTGCGCACTCTCGGCAAGACCAAGACGCTTGCGCTCGTTTTCCTCGGCATCCGAAAGGCGCGTGTAAATCGGCAGGACGCGAGCCGGATCGCCGTCACCCGCAGCGTGCGCGAGCAGCAAGCCCTCGCCCGAAGGCCACCACAGGTCGCGCTCCACGCAGCGGGCGGTCTCGTCCTCACCCAGCAGCTTGCCATAGCGCACGAGACCGTCACCGGTCAGCTGAACCTGGTCCCAGTCCGCTGCTTGGCGCCACTCATCGAGCGCCACGGCGGCCTTGACCACGTGTTCGCGCTCAAATTGACGCTCGGGGCCCTCATCGACCAGCATATACAGCGCCGGATATACCTCACCGCGCATAGCATCGGCCAAGATACCAAGCTTGCCGCGCACGCCAGCCTTCCACGCCGTCCAAGCGCAAGAGTCGAGCGTCGACACGCCCAGCAGCGGAACATTGGCACCACGCGCGAGGCCCTTGGCAGTGGAGATGCCGATGCGCACACCCGTAAAGGACCCCGGGCCGCGGCCGACCACATAGCAACCAACATCGCTGCGATCCAGACCGGCTTGAGCCAGCACGCCATCAACGGTATTCACGAGCTCAACGTTGGCGTGACGGCGACACATGTGGTCGCCACTCACGAGCTTCGTCTCGCCCGTCTGCCCATCAATCCAGCTTGCCGCGCAGGCAAGCATGTCGGTCGAGGTATCGAGCGCCACCACCAGCGCGTTGTCGTTATGCAAGCTCATCTTGTACAGCCTTATCAATCAAATGGGAAAGCTCCATTGCACGGTCACCGTGCGCCTCAAGCGTTATCGTTCGCACATCGCTGTCGCCCTCATCACGCTTGAGCGTCACCGAAAGATACTCATCCGTCAGCTCGTCCTGGAATTGTTCGCCCCATTCCAGCAGGCAAGCACCCTCATAGCCCAGCACATCGAAAATGCCCGTATCCTCGAGCTCGTAGGCATGCTCCAGGCGGTATAGATCAAAGTGAAACAGCGGAATACGACCTTGATCGTGAACGGCCATGAGCGCAAACGTAGGGCTCGTAACCATATGCCCATCGCCCAGCCCGCGCGAGACGCCCTTGGTAAAGTGAGTTTTGCCCACTCCCAGGCCACCGGTCAGGATGAGCACATCGCCGTCCTCAAGGCACGGTGCAATTAGCTCGCCAAAGTACTCCGTATCGGCAGCGCAAGTCGTTTTGTAAGTACCTACCCCCAGGCGCTCCAGGGACATATATGCTCCTTATTATTCCGAGGCGTCCTCTGGTGCGGGATGTCGCTCCAGATAATCGCCCAGCATCTTAAAGTCTTCCTCCAGCAGCTCCTGCCACGCCGGATTGCGTAGCGCTGCTGCCGGATGAAAAGTGGGCATTACTACAAAATGCCCCATCTGGTGGAACCTGCCGCGCAGCTTAGTAATGCCAATCTCGGTCTTAAGCACAAAGTGCGTCGCGGGGTTGCCGAGCGTCACGATAATATCAGGCCAGATGCTTCGAATCTGCTCACGCAAAAACGGCGAGCAAGCCAGCACTTCCTCGGGACGCGGATTGCGGTTTCCCGGCGGGCGGCACTTAAGCACGTTGGCAATGTAGACGTCTTCGCGTTTGAGCCCCGCCAGCGACAAAATGCCGTTGAGGTCCTCGCCTGCCGCCCCCACAAAGGGCTCGCCCTGCAAATCCTCATTGCGGCCCGGCGCCTCACCAATAAACATCACGCGAGCGCGGGGGTTTTCCACGCCAAACACGATATTGTGACGCGACTGGTAGAGCTGGCAGAGGTGACAATCGCCCAGAACGGCCTCAATTTCCTCGAGTGCGACCTCACGTGGTGCCTGATGGGTATGGCCGGGGATGTGCATGACGCCCATAGCGGCTCCTACACGTAGACCTTGTCGAGACGCATGCCAAAGCCGCAGGCGACCTCGTAGTTAATCGTTCCGCGCAGTCGGGCCATCTCGTCCATAGTGATCTCGGCATCGCCATCGCGGCCGACAATGATCATCTCGTCACCATACTCGGCCTCGGGAATCTCGTGTGCCGGGTTGGACTGAATGGCGACCATAAACTGGTCCATGCAGATATTGCCAACCTGATGCACGCGCTCGCCGCGATACAGCACATCCATACGATTGGAAAGCGTACGCGATAGGCCATCGGCATAACCGATCGGCAGCGTGCAGATCTGAACGCGCGTACGCGGTACGCGGTAGGTAAAACCGTAGCCCACGCCCTCACCCATCGCAGGGTGTGCCACGCGCGTCACACGCGCATGGACGCTCATAACGGGATCAAGCTGCATCACGCGGCCACTCAGCTCGCACGGCTGCATGCCATACAAGCCAACGCCGGCGCGGATCATATCAAAATGCATCGAGGGGTCGAGCATCGAGGACGGCGTGTTGGCGCAGTGCACGATACCGCACTCAAAACCCGCATCCTTAATGGCCTGAACGGCCTCGGTAAAGCGCTGACACTGCAGCTTGTAGTCCCAGCCCGAAGGTTCATCGGCCGTGGCGAAGTGCGTAAATACGCCGTCGCACTGAATACCGCGATGGAAATTTATACCGCGGACAAAGTCGAGCACCTGCGTGTAGTGAACGCCGATACGATTCATGCCCGTCTCGATGGCGAGATGATACTTGCCCACTTTGCCCGCCGCGACGGCACATTCGCCATACGCAAGAGCAAAGTCAGACGTATAGACCGAGGGCATGATATCAAACTCGAGCAACGTCGGAATGGCCTCGATAGGCGGCTCGCTTAGGATGAGGATGGGTTTCGTAATCCCGCCCTGTCGGAGCTCAACGCCCTCGTTAACCGTCGCCACGGCAAACATGTCGGCACCGGCCGAATACATGATCTTGGCGCACTCAACAGCTCCATGACCATAAGCATCGGCTTTGACCACGCAGCACAGGCGCTGACGTGGATTCAGCAAGTTCTTATAGGCCCTCGTGTTGCGACGGAGCGCCCCGCGGTCGATCTCGACCCAGGACCAGCGCGTCAAATCGGCTTTATTCATGATTAGTCATCCGACCCTTCGTCCATGATTCCCAGATCTTCGAGCGCATCCTTTGCCGCCAGTTCCATGGCAGGACCGATCAAGTCGATAAGATCGGTCGCGATGACGCTCTTCTCACCATACTCCGTCGCCGCGGCAAAACCGGCGTAGCTGTGAAGTGCGACGGCGTACGAATACAGCAACTCCCAACGATCCATCTCGTCGCGCATGGTGGCAAGCGTGCCGGCCAAAATACCCGCGAGAACATCACCCGAACCGGCAGTTGCCAGAGAAGCCGGACCCGAGAGCGGCAGCAGCACACGCTCAACGCCACAGATAGCCGTCGTCGGCCCCTTGGCAATGACCACCAGATTGTCGGAGCCTGCAGCCCAGACAACCTTCTGCGCGGCCGCAATCGCGGTACCAAGGTCGTTCACCTCGTCACCGGCAACCAGACGCGAAAGCTCACGATAGTGCGGCGTCATAACCAACGGCTGCTCGCGACGATACATCTCGGGATTACTATCAATACCGTCAATGGCAATCTTAGCAAGGCAGTTGAGTGCATCGGCGTCCAAAATAAGCGGTACATCAAGCTCGAGCAAGCCCGAAACCACCTGCATAGCGCCGGCAGATGTCGTCATGCCGGGACCGCACAGTACACAGCTGTACTTCTTTGCAATCTCGCACACAGTCATGCGCGCAGCGGCGCCAAAGGAGCCGCGGGAATCAGACGGAATAGCAAAGACGGGAATCGAAGGAAGTGCCATGCGAATAAGATTGGCGCAGGCGTCAGGAGCCGCGACTGCCACGTAACCAGCACCCGCGCGAGCTGCAGATTTGGCCGCCATAATGGCAGCACCAGGATATTGCGCAGATCCGGCGACAATAAGCACAGAGCCACGGGAATACTTATCGATATTCGTAGGTAATGGAGCAAAGTAATCAACTAAGTCACCGGGCTCGACAATCTCGGCGGCGTGGTCGACATCATCGATGACCTCGTCAAGACGGTCGTAAAGATTGCCGCAGATCAAATCGCCAGCATACTCAGGGCCATCAGCGCTATACAGACCAATCTTGGGCGCAATCATCGTCACCGTATGCTCGGCACGAATGCAGTCGTCATCAACAACGCCCGTCTCGGCATTCAGGCCCGAGGGGACATCAATGGATACGACACAATCGGCGCATTCATTGACCGTAGGAATCCAGATGGAGAACGGCGCACGCAGATTCCCGTGGAAACCGGTACCAAAAATGGCATCGACAACAACATCGGCCTTATCGATCAAAACCTCGAGTTCGTCACGCGAGGGGCCGACGCAAACGTGCACATCGCGGCCGGCAGTACGACGAGCAACATGACGTGCCAGAGCAGCAGGAATCTCATCCGGCTCAACAGGAGAAACGATATCCACGTCCACACCCTTATGGCTCAGGATATCGGCGGCAACCCAACCGTCGCCGCCATTATTACCAAAACCGACCAGAACGAGAACCCGATCGGGATTGAGCTTCAAGACCTCGTTGGCGGCAAACTCACCCGCCAGCTCCATAAGCTCGGCCTTCGAAGTCCCTTCGCGTTCGATGATATCCTCGAGACGAACGACTTCTTCGGTACTCAAAACCGGTTTCATCTATGCTCCTAGCGTATCTTGCGAAGCATCGCCCAGGTGCTCCGTCAATGCTGAATTCTGCAGCTGCTCAAGCTCATCTAAAACAGAGCGAGCCTCTTTAAATATCTGCGCAACGCGTTCCTTGGTGCTCACCTTTTCTTCCTTAGGCTTAGGTCGAGCATCTTCGGTAATCGCGATGGCATTCGCAACGGCTAAGTCTCCTGTAAGCGTAATGGAAAGAGCGACCTCAATAACACCCAGCTCTTGAGCGATCTCGAGTGCACGGCCCGAAAGCAGCGCCTTCGGTTTGCCGAGTTTATCACGCGTTACCGAAACATCCTTGCGACCCACGCCTTGACTAAAACCCGTGCCAAGAGCTTTAAGCACCGCCTCGCGCGAAGCAAAGCGGCTCGCATAGTGAGCAGCGGGACGCGATGATGCATCACAATACGCACGCTCTTCTTCGGTAAACACACGCCGAGCAAACGACGGCGTCTTTTCAAGAATTGATTTCATACGGGAAATCTCGACGATATCAACGCCGATACCAGCTTCAGCCATGTTCACCTCCATATCGCACAGACTAAGTTATTGTAGCCCGTTCACAGAAGATGCGACAAACGAGGGTTATAAAACACAGCTACTATGTGAGACAAAAGCCCGCAAACGCGAAAAAGGGGGAGGCCGCGAGGCCTCCCCCTTCTCAGTTCAAGCGTACGGCTCGGTGCCGTCCACCGGTCAGCGGCGCCCTGGCCTCCCACGGGCTGACCCCGCAGTACTCTCGGCGCGATGGGGCTTAGCTTCCGGGTTCGGAACGGGACCGGGCGTGCCCCCCATGCTCTGGCCGCTGACCGGTGGGCGGCGCCCACCGTTACGGTGTCCGGTGTCTCTCTCACGTGCCCTGGGGGCCGCATGGCGTATAGGGGAGGTGACTCGGGGGCATCCTCGTGCCCGGACCGCGCGTGAGCGCATGTCCCGCGGGCCGCGAGGTGCGGTTCCGGAAGAGCTCGGGCGATTAGTGCGGCTCGGCTGAGGCTGTCGCCAGCCTTGCACCTGCCGTCTATCGACCAGGTAGTCTACCTGGGCCCTTACCGGAAGGAGAACTAATCCCTGGAACGGCTTCCCGCTTAGATGCCTTCAGCGGTTATCCGCGCCGCACGCGGCTACCCGGCCGTGCCGTTGGTCGACAACCGGTTCACCGGAGGTGCGTCCACCCCGGTCCTCTCGTACTGGGGGCAGCCTCCATCGATTCTCCTGCGCCCACGGAGGATAGGGACCGAACTGTCTCACGACGTTCTGAACCCAGCTCGCGTACCGCTTTAATGGGCGAACAGCCCAACCCTTGGGACCTGCTACAGCCCCAGGATGCGATGAGCCGACATCGAGGTGCCAAACCTTGCCGTCGATGTGGACTCTTGGGCAAGATCAGCCTGTTATCCCCGGAGTACCTTTTATCCGTTGAGCGACGGCCCACCCACTCGGGGCCGCCGGATCACTAGAGCCTGCTTTCGCACCTGCTCGGCTTGTGGGCCTCGCAGTCAAGCCCGCTTGTACTCTTGCATTCAAAAGGACGGTTGCCGACCGTCCCGAGCGGACCTTCGCGCGCCTCCGTTACCCTTTAGGAGGCGACCGCCCCAGTCAAACTGCCCGCCTGGCACGGTCCCCGAGCCGGTTGACGGCCTCGGGTTAGGACGCCGGTCGCGCGAGGGCAGTATTCCAAGGGCGGCTCCCCGGGGGCTGGCGCCTCCGGATCGATGCCTCCTGCCTATCCTCTACACGCGGGACCAGCGGCCAATGCCAAGCTGCAGTGAAGGTTCACGGGGTCTTTCCGTCCTTCCGCGGGTAAGTCGCATCTTCACGACCAGTGCAATTTCACCGGGTCCATGGTCGAGACAGCGCCCAAGTCGTTGCGCCTTTCGTGCAGGTCGGAACTTACCCGACAAGGAATTTCGCTACCTTAGGACCGTTATAGTTACGGCCGCCGTTTACCGGGGCTTGGCTTCGGGGCTTCGCCTTGCGGCTAACTCCTCCGCGTGACCTTCCGGCACCGGGCAGGCGTCAGACCCTATACGTCGCCTTGCGGCTTCTGCAGAGTCCTGTGTTTTTGGTAAACAGTCGCTTGGGCCTCTCCACTGCGGCCCGCCTCCGCTCCCCGGGCGAGCCGGTTCACGTACGCGCGGGCACCCCTTCTCCCGAAGTTACGGGGCCATTGTGCCGAGTTCCTTGACCATGGTTGACCCGATCGCCTCGGTATGTTCTACCCACCCACCTGTGTCGGTTTGCGGTACGGGCGCGCACGCGCCTGCCTAGGGGTTTTTCTAGGGACCTCGGGCTCACTCGCTTCGCTTAAGTGCTTCGTCCGGAGCCTCGCCCTTCTGCGGACCGGATTTCCCTGGTCCGCGGGCCGCGCTCCATCACGGGGACGTCCAGAACCCCGCCGAGCCACCCCCATCCGTCGCCCCGTCGGTCGTAGCGCCGCGTGCGCGGTGCAGGAATGTCTGCCTGCTGCGCGTCGGCTACGCCTCCCGGCCTCGCCTTAGCCCCCGACTGACCCTGGGAGGATTAGCCTTGCCCAGGAAACCTCGGGTTCACGGCGGACGAGTTACTCTCTCGTCTCTCGCTACTCATGCCAGCATTCTCACTCCCATGCGCTCCACCGTCGGTCGCCCTCCGGCTTCTCCGCCCATGGGAAGCTCCCCTACCGATTCTGAAAATCAAAATCCCGCCGCTTCGGTGTCCAGCTTAGCCCCGTGTATTGTCGGCGCATGTCCACTCGACCAGTGAGCTGTTACGCACTCTTTGAATGGATGGCTGCTTCTAAGCCAACATCCTGGTTGTCTGGGCGGACGCACATCCTTTGCCACTCGGCTGGAACTTGGGGACCTTAGCGGGCGGTCCGGGCTGTTTCCCTCTCGAGCACACAGCTTAGCCCACATGCTCTGACTGCCGCGCTCTGGGCCGCCGGCATTCGGAGTTCGGTTGGATTCGGTAGGCGGCGAAGCCCCCTCGTCCATCCGGTGCTCTACCTCCGGCGGTGAACGCGCGACGCTAGCCCTAAAGCTATTTCGGGGAGAACGAGATATCTCCGGGTTTGATTGGCCTTTCACCCCTATCCGCAGGTCATCGCCGCCGTTTTCAACCGACGTGCGTTCGGCCCTCCACGGGGTCTTACCCCCGCTTCAGCCTGCCCACGGATAGCTCACCCGGCTTCGCGTCCGCGGCGCGGGACTCAAGTCGCCCTGTTAAGGCTCGCTTTCGCTCCGGCTCCCTTTCGGTTAACCTCGCCCCGCGCCAGCGACTCGCTGGCTCATTCTACAAAAGGCACGCCGTCACACCATAAAGGTGCTCCGACTGCTCGTGGGCGCACGGTTTCAGGTACTGTTTCACTCCCCTCCCGGGGTGCTTTTCACCTTTCCCTCACGGTACTGGTGCGCTATCGGTCACAGGGTAGTACTCAGGCTTGGATGGTGGTCCACCCAGGTTCGGACCGGGTTTCACGTGCCCGGCCCTACTCAGGGACCGCGTCGCGCCGTCCGGTCTGGGTTCGCGTACGGGGCTGTCACCCGCTGCGGCCGGCCCTCCCATGCCGTTCCGCTCCCCAGCCGGACCTGCGCCC
>CAJMRO010000011.1:0-32646 GCA_905215825.1 uncultured bacterium | reverse complement strand
GCGAGGGCGCTGCCGAAGACGTTGCGGCGCAGCACGACGACTTTATGGTCAAGGCGCGCGCCATGGGTATTGAGCCGCCGCTCGACCCCATCATGGGCATCATCTTCCTGCCCCTGCCGGTCATCCCGACGCTCCGCATCCGCCCCGAGGGCATGTTCGACGTCACAACCTTCACCTACGCCGACTAGTCATCGGGGACGTTTTTAAACGACTGGCCGTCGGGGTGGCGTGTCGCCTGACGCCGCGACCGTAGGGCCTCTGGCGCGCGTGAGCTATTTGCCAGGTCCTTGTAACGTTTGCGTCCGCGGAGTCTTATTTGAGCTCCCTTTGGGTACGGTGATTTTGGATATACATCCGATTCCATCAAGCCCGAAGGGAGCTTTTCTATGTTTAAACTGATTGCATCCGATATGGACGGCACGCTGCTTGACGAAAACGGCCAGGTGCCTCCCGAGACCTACGAACTGATTCTGGCGCTACACGAGCATGGCGTGCATTTCGCCGCATCGTCAGGTCGTCGCTACGATCGCCTGTGCGAGTTCTTTGCGCCCGTTCGCGACAAGATGGACTTTGTCGCCGCTAACGGCGCCCAGGTCTACGCCGACGGCAAGATGGTAGACCGTGAGGTGTATTCGCACCTGGCGATTCGAAGGCTCGCCCAAGCCGTCAGGACGTTTCCCAATCTGCATCTTGCGCTCTTTGACCGAACCAAGTCCTTCTTGCTCGATGATGAGTGCAAGTTCGTGCGCGAGGTCGATAAGGACCTTCCCAATGCCGAGCGCATTTGGGAGCTGCCCGATCCCAGCGTAAATATCATCAAGGCGAGTATCTTTTGCGACGACAGTGCGGTTATGGACAGTGCGTACGTGCTACAGCGCGAACTCGGTCAGCTCTTTACCTTTGCGCCTTCGGGCAACGCGTGGATTGATGCCATGCAGCCTGGTGTGTCGAAGGCCTCGGGTATCGCGCAGCTCGCGGAGCATTACGGCATTGGTCGCGACGAGGTCATGGCGTTTGGCGACTCGATGAACGACTACGAGATCATTCGCTTTGTCGGCACGGGCTGCGCGATGGAAAACGCGCGCCCCGCGCTCAAGGCGGTGGCCGATCGCGTCGTGGGCTGCAACCGCGACCACGCCGTTCAGCATGAGCTCCGTCGCGTGCTGGAAAGTCTCTCCTAATCCGGCAGATGGGGACGTTCCTTTTCTGCCGGCAGTGGGGGACAGTCCTTGCAGCTTTTTGCAAAGAGTGTCCCCAGTGACTAGTCGTTTAAGAACGTCCCCAGTGACTAGTCGTTTAAGAACGTCCCCAATGACTAGGCGAGGGCGGCCATGATGGTGCGGGCGACGCCGTCGTGGTCGTTGTCGTATTCGGTGATGGCGCCGGCGGCCTCGCGGTCCTCGGGCTCGGCGTTGATCATGGCCATGCCGTGGCCCGCTGCCTGCAGCATGGGAATGTCGTTGATGTTGTCGCCGAAGGCCCAGGCGTCGGCGAGACGCTCGCCCAGGTGCTCACATAGCCACGTGAGGGCCGTCCCCTTGGTGGCGCCCTCACCCATGACCTCGATATTCATGGCGTACGAACGCGTGACCTCGATGCCTTCGAGCGTGTCGAGCGCCGCCGCGATGGCGTCGCGATCGGCCGGGTCGTGCCAGTACATGGCGATGCGTTCGAGCGTCTCGACTTCGTCGATCTTGCTGTCGATATCCATGTCGATCGGTGTTCGTGTGCGCTTGAGCGAAGCCGCGATGTGGGGGTCACCGCCGCAGAACTCATCCAGGCGCCCGTAAAGCGAGCGGGGGAGGAAGCACTGTCCATCCGCGAAGATATCGAAGGTCACATCGTGGCCGGCGGCAATGCGATGGATGCGATGGGCAATGCCGCAATCGAGCGGACGGCTCAATATGCACGTGGCGCGCGAGGCGTCGGTGGGCACATCGTCGTCGAGCTGCCAGACGCTGGCACCGTTGGCGCAGACCGCGTAGTGCACGGCGGGATGGGCGAGGATGGGCTCAAAGATGCCCGACAGTGGACGTCCCGTGCACGGTACAAACTCAATGCCGCGACGTGCGAGCTCGTCGAGCATCACCCAGGTGGCGTCGCTCATCTGCTTGTCGCTCGTCAGCAGCGTTCCATCCATATCGGAAAAAACAATCATTCGATGCAGCCCTTTCTGCTGGCATAAAAAGCGTGGCCGAGGGCGGTGATGCCCTGGCCACGCTCGAGTTCTATAACGGTCCGTGTCCTAGCGGTCGGCGAGCGGCTTGTACTCCAGCGGCTCGATTACCGGACGGTATGCCGGGCGGATGATGCGATGCGCGCAGAAGAGCTCTTCCATGCGGTGCGCTGACCAGCCGGCCATGCGGGCGACGGCGAATAGCGGCGTAAAAAGCGTCTCGGGCACGCCGAGCATCTTGTAGATAAAGCCTGTGTACAGGTCGATGTTGGCGCAGATGGGCTTGGTCATGCCGTGGTCGCGCATCACCTGCGGTGCCAGGCGCTCGATGCGCTCGATGAGTGCGAACTCTTCGCCCAAGTCCTTCTTGGCTGCCAGTGAGCGCGCGTAACGGCGGCAGACCTCGGCGCGCGGGTCGCTGAGCGTATAGACGGCGTGGCCCATACCGTAGATGAGGCCCGTGCCGTCGAAAGCCTGCTTGTCGAGGATCTTGCCCAGGTAGGCCGCGACCTCGTCCTCGTCCTCCCAGTTGGAGACATGCGCGCGGATGTCCTCGTGCATAGACACGACCTTGGCATTGGCGCCGCCGTGGCGCGGGCCCTTGAGCGAGCCGATAGCCGCGGCGTAGGCGGAATACGGGTCGGTGGCCGATGAGGACAGCACGCGGCAGGCGAACGTGGAGTTGTTGCCGCCGCCGTGCTCGGCATGCAGCATGAGCATCACGTCGAGCAGCATGGCTTCGTCGCGGGTGAATGCCATGCCGCCGCGCAACACCTGCAGGATGGTCTCGGCGGTGGAGAGGCCGGGTGTGGGGTGCGGTACATGAACCTCGGAGCCGCGGCGCTTGGCGACCGAGGCCATATGCGCGAAGGCGGCGATGCGGGGGAGACGGGCGAGCATGGAGATGGCGACGTCGATTTCGTGCTCGGGTGTAATGGCGTCGGGCTCGGCGTCGAAGGCGTAGAGCAGCAGCACGGCGCGCTGAAGCACATTCATGATGCTCGACGACACCGTGGTCATGGGGAACTCACGGACGTATTCGTCGCTCAGGTGCCTAAAAGCACCCAGGCGCTCGCAAAAGCCGTCGAGCTCTTCCTTGTTGGGCAGCGAACCCGTGATAAGCAGATAGGCGACCTCTTCGTAGCCGTAGCGGTTCTCGGCCTGGGCGTTGTTGACCAGATCCTCGATGCTGTAGCCACGAAGCGTGAGCTTGCCCTGATCGGGCACGACTTTGCCGTCGACCTTGTTGTAGCCGTGCACGTCCGAGATGCGGGTAAGGCCCGCGACCACGCCCGAGCCGTCGGCATTGCGCAGGCCGCGCTTGACGTTGTGCTCTACGAACAGGTCCTCGTCGTACGGGGCGGTCGGCAGGCCGTGGTAGAGGTTTTCGCTTTCGGGCGAAATCTGACGGCTCGCCTCGTAATCCAGAACCAGGCGGCTCAGGTGATCGTCGAAGCGGTAGTAGATTTTCTTGGCGTCGTAGGCCATGCGCGCTCCTCTCCGGTCCGCTTTGGGGCCGCGCGCTTGGACGATATGACGTCAAGCTGCCCCGAGCGGCTTGTTCGCTACAGGCGGTACATAAAGTTAAAGACGTCCTCGCGCTGGATGGACACGTTGACGCCCGAAAGCTCGCCGGCCTCGGCCAGCGCCTTCTGCAGCTCGGCGAAGTCGAGCTTGGACTCGGCGGTGTCGGCCAGCATGGTCATGGTGAAGATGTCCTCGATAATGGACTGCGTGATGTCGCGGATGTCGACGTTGGCCTCGCCCAAAACGCGGGTGACGCCGGCGACGATGCCGGGGCGGTTCTTGCCAAGGACGGTGATGACGATGCGGGAGGACGAGATCTCGGCCATGGGAAACCCTTTCGCGTGGTTGCGGCGCGCGCGGGGCGCTCCGCTACGGTACAGTGTTCATCATTGTACCTGTCTGGCGCCAAAAGGGGTGTGCTTACTGCGGCGTTACACGTCTGCAACATGGGAGAAGGGGCAACAGGGTGCGTGTCCGCTGCGGTTGGTCACGCCGCGTTGCACAAAGACCGTGAACCTTTTGTGGGACACGCGGCGCCGTGGTACCATAGCCGAGTTTGTTGTCTTGGTCGGAAACCAAGACGCCTTATGCGCTGATCGGTAACCAGCGCCTGACCAATAAGGAGTCCTACCATGAAGCAGGGTATCCATCCCCAGTATGTCGAGTGCACGGTGACGTGCTCCTGCGGCAACACCTTCAAGACGCACGCTACCGTGTCCGAGATGAAGGTCGAGCTTTGCAACGAGTGCCACCCGTTCTACACCGGCCAGCAGAAGTTCGTCGACACCGGTGGACGCGTCCAGCGCTTCGCCGACAAGTTCGGTGGCGCCGCTGCCGCCCAGCTCAAGAAGGCTGAGGAGGCCAAGGCTGCCAAGGCCGCCAAGGCTGCTGAGGCCGAGGCCGCTCGCAAGGCCGCCGCTGAGGCTAAGGCTGCCGAGAAGGCTAAGCGTGCTGCTAAGTTTGCCGAGGAGGCTGCCAAGCAGGCCGCCGAGGCTCCCGCAGAGGCTCCCGTCGATGAGGCCGCTGCCGAGGCCGAGACCACCGAGGCTGCTGAGTAAATAGCTCGCCGCGGAATCGCTCGCATTCATGGCATGAGGGCCGTGCATCCATTTGGGTGCGCGGCCCTTTTCTTTTTAATTAGTGCAAACTAACCTGTCCCCATGGCACCAAATGACAGAGAGGCGGCGTTTGCCCAGATAAAACCTGTCAAAATAAACCTGTCCTTTTTTGGCAGGTTGGTCATAGTTATTACGTGGCGGTCGAGGTCGACCGTATAGGCCGCGCCTTGTTTGGCTAAAGTACAATCATCTGTGTTTAACTCGCCCGCAGCTGCACGGCGTGGGCGATGGCCAAAAAGGAAAACCACATGGGATTCATGTCAAAGCTGCTGTCCTTTGGATCCGATAAGGACCTTAAGCGCTACTACAAGATCGTCGACCAGATCAACGGTCTTGAGCCCCAGTTTGAGAAGATGACCGAGGAGGAACTCCGCGGCCAGACCGATAAGTTCCGCGAGCGTTACGCCAACGGCGAGTCGCTCGACGACATGCTCCCCGAGGCCTTTGCCACCGTGCGTGAGGCTTCCAAGCGCACCATGGGTATGCGCCACTTTGACGTGCAGCTTATTGGCGCCATGGCACTGCACGAGGGCCACATCGCCGAGATGAAGACCGGCGAAGGTAAGACCCTCGTCTCCACGTTGGCCGGCTATCTCAACGCTATTGCCGGCAAGGGCGTGCACGTCGTTACTGTCAATGATTACCTTGCCAAGCGCGACTCCGAGTGGATGGGCCGCATCTATAAGTACCTGGGCATGACCGTCGGTCTGCTCCAGAACAACATGCCGCTCGAGCTCAAGCGCCCGGCCTACCAGGCCGACGTCACCTACGGCACCAACTCCGAGTTCGGCTTTGATTACCTGCGCGACAACATGGTTACCCGTCCCGAGCAGCGCGTGCAACGTGGCCACAACTACGCCATCGTCGACGAGGTTGACTCCATCCTGATCGATGAGGCTCGCACCCCGCTGATCATCTCGGGCGCTGGCACCAAGTCCGCCAGCACCTACAAGGACTTCGCGCGTGCCGTGCGTGGCCTTGAGCGCGGCGAGGACGTGTCGCACGACATGCTCACCGCCACCGAGGACGTTGAGCCCACGGGCGACTTCGTCATGGACGAGGCCAAGCACACCATTGCCGCCACCGAGCGCGGCCTTAAGAAGATTGAGCGCCGCCTGGGTATCGATGACATCTATGCCGATCTCTCCGGTCAGCTGGTCAACCACCTGCAGCAGGCGCTGAAGGCCCAGTACATGTTCCACCGCGATAAGCAGTACGTGGTCACCAACGGCGAAGTCAAGATCGTCGACGAGTTCACCGGCCGCATTATGGAAGGCCGCCGTTACTCCGAGGGCCTGCACCAGGCCATCGAGGCCAAAGAGGGCGTGCTCGTACGCGAGGAGAACCAGACACTCGCCACCATCACCCTGCAGAACTACTTCCGTCTGTATGACAAGCTCTCCGGCATGACCGGTACGGCTCTCACCGAGGATGCCGAGTTCCGCGAGATCTACAAGCTGCCCGTCGAGGTCATCCCCTCCAACAAGCCCGTGCAGCGCGTGGACCACGAGGACCTGGTGTACCGCACCATTCAGGCCAAGTACAACGCCGTCGCCGACGATGTGGAGCGTCGTCACGCCAAGGGCCAGCCGGTCCTGGTGGGTACCGTCTCCATCGAGAGCTCCGAGAAGCTGTCCGCCGCCCTTACCAAGCGCGGCATCGCACACGAGGTCCTCAACGCCAAGCACCATGAGCGCGAGGCCCATATCGTGGCCCAGGCTGGTCGCTATGGCGCCGTGACCATCGCTACTAACATGGCCGGTCGTGGTACCGACATCCTGCTGGGCGGCAACCCCGACGAGCTGGTGCGCGAGCGCCTTGAGTACGAGGGCCTGACCATGGAGGACGTGACGCCCGAGCAGCTCGAGCAGTTTAACGCCGAGGCAAAGGAGACCTGCAAGGCCGAGCGCGAGCGCGTGCTTGCCGCCGGCGGCCTGACCGTTATCGGCACCGAGCGCCATGAGTCCCGCCGTATCGACAACCAGCTGCGTGGCCGTTCCGGCCGTCAGGGCGATCCGGGCGAGACCCAGTTCTACTTGTCGCTCGAGGACGACCTCATGCGCCTGTTCGGCGGCGACAAGATGGACCGCGTCTCCAAGATGATGGTCACGGCCGACATGGGCGACGACATGCCCATCCAGCACAAGATCATCTCCAAGGCCGTCGAGAGCGCCCAGCACAAGGTCGAGAGCATCAACTTCTCCATGCGTAAGAGCGTCCTTGAGTACGACGACGTCATGAACAAGCAGCGCCAGGTCATCTACGCCGAGCGCAATAAGATTCTGGACGGCAAGGACCTGACCGACCACATCACCGAGGTCATGCACGATACCGTCTACCGTTGCGTGCAGGAGTTCTGCACCAAGGACAGTCACGATGGTGAGCGCGACCTGGAGGGCCTGCGCAAGTGGGTTGTGGAGCTCACCGGCCACATCGATACGCCGAAGTTCCCCGACGAGGATTATGAGGCCCTGGCTGCCGATGTCCTGGCTTACGTAGAGAAGTGCTACAACATGAAGGCCGAGCGCTTGGGCGAGGACCTGATGCGCGAGCTCAATACCCAGGTCATGCTGCGCGTCATCGATACCCGCTGGATGAACTACCTGCAGGAGATGGACTACCTCAAGACCGGCATCGGCCTGCGCGGCTTTGGCCAGCGCGACCCGCTGGTTGAGTACAAGACCGAGGCCTACGGCGCGTTCCAGATACTCGTCGATACCATGTACGAGGATTACCTGCGCACGGTTCTGCGTATCGAGATCAAGGCTGCCCCGCGTGCCGTGGAGCACAAGGAGGACCCCGCACTCGAGGGCGCGCGCTTCTCCGGCCCTGCCGAGGTCGATGGTGACAACGGCGACTCGGTGCTGCGCAAGCAGGCGCAGGTGCAGGCCCGCACGGCTGTCCAGGGTGGTCCGGCTGCCGTCAACAACGGTGGCAAGGTGACCACCTATCGCAAGTCCGAGAGCGACGATCCGTACGTCAACGTGGGCCGCAACGACCCGTGCCCCTGCGGTAGCGGCAAGAAGTTTAAGTACTGCCACGGCAGGAATCGTTAATGGCTGAGGCTTTAGAGGTAACGCCCGCCGAGCTGGACGCGTTTGCGGACCGGCTCGGCGAGGTCGAGTCGTATCTCCATTTGGACGAAAAGCGCACGCGCGTGACCGAGCTCGAGGCTAAAAGCGTGGCCCCCGGCTTTTGGGATGACGCCGACGCCGCCCGTGCCACCATGGAGGAGATCGCGCGCACCAAGGAAGATATCGCTGCCGTGGATACCGCGCGCGGCGAGCTTTCCGATGCCCGCGCCGCGCTGGAGCTTGCCGAGGAGATGGGGGATGACCCCGACGCCGCCGCCCTTCGCGAGGAGGCTGCAGTCACGGCTGAGCGCTTGGCCCGTGCCATCGATGAGCTTGAGCTTTCGAGCTGGTTTACCGGCGAGTTCGATCACGGCGATGCCATTGTGACCATCAAGCCCGGACAGGGTGGTCTGGAGGCCCAGGACTGGACCTTCATGCTCTTTAAGATGTATATGAAGTACTGCCAGCGTCGCGGCTGGAAGGTCACCATCAACGACTGTCCCGCGGCCGAGGTCATCGGCATCGACCGCGCGACCTTTACCGTCGAGGGCAAGGACGCATTTGGCATGCTGCGCGCCGAGGCCGGCGTCCACCGCTTGGTGCGCATTAGCCCCACCGACGACAAGAAGCGCCGCCAGACCACGTTTGCCGGCGTCGAGGTCATCCCCGTGCTACCCGATGATATCGACATCGAAATCAGTCCCGATGACATCCGCGTGGACGTGTACCACGCGAGCGGCCCGGGCGGTCAGGGCGTCAACACCACCGACTCCGCCGTGCGCGTGACGCATTTCCCCAGCGGCATTGTGGTCACCTGCCAAAACGAGCGCAGCCAGATCCAGAACAAGGCCGCGTGCATGCAGATCCTCAAGGCTCGTCTGTACGAGATTGAGCTCGAGAAGCGCGCCGAGGCGCTCGATGAGATTCGCGGACCCAAGACCACGATCGGTTTTGGCAACCAGATTCGCAGCTACGTGCTCTACCCGTACCAGATGGTCAAGGACCTACGCACGGGCGTGGAGACCAGCAATGTCGAGGCAGTTCTTGACGATGGCGACCTGGACCCGTTTGTTATTGGCTACCATCGCTGGGCGACCGGCAACGCCGATGCAGAAGGCTCGGAGGTCTAAAACATCGTGGCTTCAAGCCGATGCCAAGCCCAACGGTTGGACGGGTTTGTATCCAGAATAAACCCTGCGCAGGGGTGGTTTTTGTTCGGCGAATCGGTAGAATCGAATACAAGAAGAAGTTCAAAGCGCATCCGTTTGGGTGCGCTTTTTTGAGGGAGGCAGCATGGCATATCGTCTGGACATCAAGCGCATTCTTTCGATGAACTTCTTTCACGACCTGCCCCAGATCATGTTGGGGTGTGCCTTGGCCGCCATCGCGACCGACCTGTTTTTGATTCCCAACGGCCTTGCCGCCGGTGGCGTTACGGGCCTTGCGACTATTATCCAGGCGGTCGGCGCATCGCGCGGCCTATCGCTTCCCGTTGGTATTCAGACGATCGTGATGAACGCCTTACTGTTGCTGGTCGTTATGCGCGAGGGTGGCATGTTCTACGTGGTGCAGACCGCGACGGGCTTTGTGCTGCTGGGCTTCTTTACCGATCTGTTCGCCCCGTTTGTAGCACCTCTGGCGGATGCGGACCTGATGCTCCCTGCCATGTGGGGCGGCATTATTACGGGCATCGGTTACGGCATGGTGTTGCGCGCCGGCGCCAACACCGGCGGCTCGGACACGATTGGCCAAATCATCTCGCGTAATACCTCACTGCCCGTGGGCTCGACCGTCATGGCGATCGATGTTGCCGTATGCGCGCTGTCGGCTCCGGTCTTTTCAATCGAAAACGCGCTATATGCAGGCCTTTCGATGGTCATTAGCGGCTACGTGATCGATGCCGTGGTCGATGGTGGCAACAAACGCCGTATGGTACTCATCATCTCGGACAAGTTCCCTGATATCGCTGCCGATATCATGTATGGCCTAGGTCGTGGTTGTACCAAGTTTAAGGCGACTGGCATGTATTCGGGTGCCGAGAAGCCGGTGATTATGGTCATCGTGAGCCGTCGAGAGCTCAATACCCTCAAGACGATTGTGCGCGAGCGCGATCCTCATGCCATCGTGACGGTTGCCGACGTTACGGAAGCCTTCGGCGAGGGCTTTAAGGACATTAACGCGTAGGGGCGACCGCGTTCCATCCAAAAGACGTTCACATTGATAAACCGTTTCATCAGCGGTTCTGCCTGCTAAATTGTTCAAATAATGATAAAAACTCTGGTAAAGCCATCAGTTTCCAGCATAATGAATGACGTACGTGCATTGCGGCTGTGTTGGGATTACCTTCGGTGCCGTGCGCATTTTGTCTAATGAGGATGAAAGGAAGGCACAATGAGCGACGAAGAGCTCAAAAAGGTTGCCAACGAGGTAAGGAAGGGCATCGTCACCGGCGTGCACGCTGCCAAGTCCGGCCATCCGGGCGGTTCGCTCGGCGCTGCCGACATCATGACCTATCTGTACTTTGAGGAAATGAACGTCGACCCGGCCGATCCCCGCAAGGCCGACCGCGATCGCTTTGTGCTCTCCAAGGGCCACTGCGCTCCGGGCCTGTACGCCGTGCTCGCCGAGCGCGGGTTCTTCCCCAAGGAGGACCTCGAGACGCTGCGCCATATCGGCAGCCACCTGCAGGGTCATCCCAACATGAACGACACCCCGGGCGTCGACATGTCCACCGGCTCGCTCGGCCAGGGTATCTCTGCCGCCGTGGGTATGGCGGTTGCCGCCAAGCACTGGGGCGATACTTACCGCACGTACGCCCTGCTGGGCGATGGCGAGAGCGAGGAGGGCCAGGTCTGGGAGGCCGCCATGTTTGCCGGCAACCAGCAGCTCGATAACCTCTGCGTGATCGTCGACCACAACGGCCTTCAGATCGACGGTCCCGTCGAGGAGGTCAACGACCCCATGCCGCTCGCCGACAAGTTCCGCGCCTTTAAGTTCCACGTGGTGGAGCTCGCCGACGGCAACGACTTCGACCAGATCCGCGCCGCCTTTGCCGAGGCCCGCGCCACCAAGGGGCAGCCGACCGCCATTATCGCCGAGACCCTGAAGGGCAAGGGCGTGTCCTTTATGGAGAACCAGGTTGGTTGGCACGGCAAGGCCCCCAATGATGAACAGTTTGAGCAGGCCATGGCAGAGCTCACGGCCGCCGGAGAGGAGCTCTAGGATGGCAGACGTCAAAAAAATCGCCACGCGCGTAAGCTACGGCGAGGCCCTCGTCGAGCTCGCCAACGAGCACGATGACTTTGTGGTCCTCGACGCCGACCTGGCTGCCGCCACGCAGACCGGCAAGTTCAAGGCAGCCTGCCCCGACCGCTTCTTCGATGTGGGCATTGCCGAGAGCAACCTGATGGGCGTCGCCGCCGGTATCGCGACCACCGGCCGCGTTGCCTTCGCGAGCACCTTTGCCATGTTCGCTGCCGGTCGCGCCTTTGAGCAGGTCCGCAACTCCATCGGCTACCCGCACCTCAACGTTAAGATCGGTGCCACGCATGCCGGTATCTCGGTGGGCGAGGATGGCGCCACGCACCAGTGCTGCGAGGATATTGCCCTCATGCGCGTCATCCCCGGCATGACTGTGATCGTTCCTGCCGACGACGTCGAGGCCCGCGCCGTAACGCGCGCCGCCTACGAGTGCGACGGTCCGGTGTACATGCGCTTTGCCCGTCTGGCCTCGCCGGTTATCAACGATCCCGAGACCTACAAGTTCGAGTTGGGTAAGGGCATTGTCATGCGCGAGGGCGCCGATGTGACCATCATCGCCTGCGGCCTGATGGTCGGCGAGGCTCTCGAGGCCGCCGAGCAGCTCGCTGCCGAGGGCATCGACGCCGAGATCATCAACATGCACACCATCAAGCCCATCGACGCCGACCTGATCGTCAAGAGCGCCACCAAGACCGGCCACGTCGTGACCGTCGAGGAGCACTCCGTGATCGGCGGCCTGGGCAGCGCCGTTGCCGACGTCCTGTGCGAGCAGTGCCCGACGCCGCTCAAGAAGATCGGTGTCAACGACACCTTCGGTGAGTCTGGCCCGGGTGCCGAACTCTTGCACAAGTATGGCCTGGACGCCGCCAACATCGTGGCGACCACCAAGGAGTTCTTGGCATAAGGCAAGGCGGATCTCAAGGACTGCTTCGCCAGAACTATATAACTGTTTCGCCAGTACTATGGAAACCCGGCAGGGGCGCTCTCTTGGAGTGCGCCCCTGTTTCAGTTGCGGTGAAATAAGGACTGTTTTGCCAGCTTAAAGGCTCAACAGTCCCTATTTCACCGCAACTCATGAAGACGCCCCTCAAGCACGGTCCCATCAGGAAAAAGGGCATATATCGACAAAGCGCAATTCAGACCCTTCCAGCTTTGTATATGCAGCACCTCAAGATAAACGCAGCGACCCCTTAGTTATCGCAGGCCGGACACAGGGTTACTCTCCAAATCTTTCCGCAGGACGGAGGAGCCCCCGCCGCACGTAGTGCGCAGCGGGGGCTCCGACATGTCCGAGGACGATTTGGAGAGTAACCCTGTGCACGGCCGACGGGATCCCTAAGCACGCCATGCTTCTTATGTGCAGCAAAGCTAATGCTGCTAAAATACAAAGCGCTCATGTAGTTTAAACGCACGACGATAAGGAGCACCAGTGGGTAACCACTTCCGTACCTCCGGTGCGGGCGATGATGCCCCCAAGACGCAGGCAGGCGTCCAGGGCAGTCGTTTCGCCACTCCGGATTCAGAGGGCCAGCCTGTTGCTCAGGCCCCCGCTCAGCCGGCAGATCAGGCACAGCCGGCATCCGATCCCTTTGCCTACAATCCAACCAGCGATGTCGCGCTTTCCGGCACGGCGGGTTTTGAGCCCGTTCAGGCCGTGACCGCTCGCGTGGAGCAGCCTCAGGCTGGTGCCGCCACGCCGCAGCCTACCATGGCCGGCATTCCCGACCCCTTGGCCCCTGCGACGCCGGCTCCTCAGCCTGCGCAGTCCGGTCTCTTTGCCGCTATTCCCGACCCCACGCAGCCTGCTGCCCCGGTGGTCGAGAGCGATCAGGCAGCCGAGGTCGCAAGCCTCGATAACGCGCTCAACAACCCCGATTTTACGTCGGTGTTTGCGCCCATCGATCCGCAGGCCAGCCGCAAGAAGATGGCCAAGCAGGCCGGTGTCGAGCCCGTCATCCTTATGGAGCATGTCACCAAGATCTATCCGGCACAGCCTAACAAGCCTGCACTCGACGACATCAACATCGAGATCTATCCGGGCGAGTTCGTCTTCCTGGTCGGTCACTCCGGCTCGGGTAAGACCACGCTGCTGTCGACGCTCAACCGCGACGTCAAGCCGACGAGCGGCCGCATCCTGGTTGCCGGTCAGGACCTCATGAAGATCAAGAACCGTAAGGTTCCGTTCCTGCGCCGCCAGATTGGCGCCGTGTTCCAGGACTTTAAGCTTCTGCCGCAAAAGACCGCCTACGAAAACGTGGCGTTTGCCCTGCAGTGCATCGGCAAGCCCAAGGGCGTCATTCGCAGCCAGGTGCCCGAGGTGCTGCGTCTGGTCGGTCTGGCCGATCAGATGGACTCGCTGCCCGACCAGCTTTCCGGTGGCGAGCAGCAGCGCGTTGCCGTCGCCCGTGCTATGGTCAACCGTCCGCCGCTGCTGATCTGCGACGAGCCCACGGGCAACCTCGACCCGGCGATCTCGCTGGGCATCATGAAGCTGCTTGAGCGTATTAACCGCACCGGCACCACCGTGATCGTCGCCACGCACGACCGCGAGATGGTCGATAGCATGCACCGTCGCGTGATCGCCCTCGAGGGCGGCCACGTCATCCGCGACCAGGAGAGGGGAGGTTACGGCAACTATGGCACCAACTAACGTGGGCTACTCCTTCAAAGAGGCAATCAGCCACTTCTTCCGTAACTGGACTACCTCGCTCGGCGCCGTCATCACGATCTTCCTTTCGCTGTTTATCATCGGCCTGTTCATCATGGGCTCTGCGATGCTGAACTCCGTGATCGGCACCGTCGAGGATCAGGTTGTCATCAACGCGTTCATTAGTGATGACGCCGATCAGGCCGATGTTCAGGCTTTTGAGGCCGAGCTTAAGACGTGGAATAACGTCAAGTCCGTGACCTATAAGGACAAGGACGACGCGCTGGCCGAGTATACGAGCAAGATGTCGGGCAACGCCGACGCCACCATGAGCGCGCTCGATGGCCAGAACCCGCTGCCGGCTTCCTTCGCTATTGAGATGGACGATCCGTCCAAGGTCGAGAGCACGGCAAAGAAGCTCAAGAAGGATGCCGATTTCCAGAAGATCGCGGATGACGGCGACGTCAACGCGAGCGTGCTGTACGGCCAGGAGGAAGTGAGCCGCCTGTTCCAGGTGACCAACTACATCCGCATCGCCGCCGTGGTGCTCGTTGGTCTTCTGACCTTTATCGCATTCATCTTCATCAACAACACGATTCGCCTGTCCATCACGGCGCGTCGTCGTGAGATTGCGATTATGCGTCTGGTCGGCGCCAGCAACGGCTTCATTCGTGGCCCGTTTATCACCGAGGGCGTGCTGCAGGCCATTTTGGGCTCGCTGCTTTCCATCGGCGTTCTGGAGCTGCTGCGCAATCTGATGATCCCGCGTCTGCAGGAGAGCATCGGCTGGATGTCGTTTGCCCTGCCGATGCAGTACTACCTGGTGACCTATGCTGCGCTGATTCTGGTCGGCGTGATTATCGGTCTCTTTGGTTCTGCCATCGCCATGCGCCGCTACCTGCGCGTGTAGGCATGCTTGGAATTCATCCCTTCCAACGGGTCGTCTCTTATGGGGCGGCCCGTTTTTTGATCCCTAGGGGACGGCAGGAAAGCGAATCATTTGGGTAGACTCTTTGGAGTTCGCAATCGATAGTTAGGAGGCGCCATGGGGCGCAATAACAAGCATAAGCGTGGAGCTCGCAATCAGCGCGGGCCGGTGCGCAGCGAACGCCGTCCGAGCCTGACCGGGCGCGTGCAGCTCCATGAGCATAGCGCCTACGTTGTAACCGAAAACGGCGACTACAAGGTCATGGGCCGCGGCAAGCGCGAGATCATGGATGGCGATACCGTTGCCGTGAGCATTAAGAACAGCCCGCACGGTGAGCGGCGCGCCGTGATCGAAAGCGTGGTTGAGCGTGCAGCCATAAGCGTGGTGGGCACGTACCAGACCGCCGGTCCGCTCGGTGTGATCGAGCCGCTCGATTCGCGTCTGAAGGCTGACTTCTTTATTTTGCCCGAGGACACTTCGGCGGAGCGCCTGGGCGTGCGCCCTGGCGATGTCGTCGTCGCGCGCATTTTGACCTACCCGACGCGCCTGGAATCGGGTACCGTGACGATCGAACGCCGCATTGGCGGAGATGACGCGCCCGATTTGGGCGTTCAATATGTGATGGCGCGTTACGGCTATACCGATAGCTATCCCGAGGCCGCGCTGGACGAGGCCGAGGGGCTTTCGCTCGATGTGTCCGCGGCGCTTAAGGACCCGCTCCGCCGCGATCTGCGCGACCGCTTTGTCATCACGATCGACCCGGTCGACGCGCGCGACTTTGACGATGCCATTTCGTTGGAGCGCACGCCCGAGGGTGGCTACAAGCTGGGTGTGCATATCGCCGACGTTTCACACTATGTGGCTTGGGACGGGCATATCGATCTTGAGGCTCGCCATCGTACGACATCGGTGTATCTGGCCGATCGCGTGCTTCCCATGCTGCCCGAACGCCTGTCCTGTGACCTGTGCTCGCTTCGCCCTGACGAGGACCGTCTTGCGTTTACCGTCGATATCGAGCTCGATGCGCAGGGTCGCGTGCGGCATTACGATCCGTATCCCAGCGTGATTCGCTCGCGTGTGCGTATGGACTATGACGGCGCCGAGGCGCTGCTGGTGCGTGCCGGCGCGGTTGAGTATTCGGTGCTGGAGGGTGCAGCCGAGGATGTTGCGGCTGCCGAGACCTCGCGCGAGGAAGCGCTTGAGCGCGGTCTTGCGTGCGAGGAGGCCGCCCGCGGCTACAACATCGACCTCGGCGATTTCCTTGTTGCCGCTAACGAACTCGCCGAACTTCGCCGTCGTATTCGTCGCGCCCGCGGCTCAGTCGATTTTGACACAGCCGAGATTCGCGCTCTATTGGATGAGGGCGGAGTGCCCGTGCAGATTGTGGCGCGTGAGCGTTCGTGTGCCACGTCGCTTATCGAGGAAGCCATGCTGCTCGCCAACGAGTGCGTTGCAGAGTGGCTGGCAGACCGTGATATCGAGGCCTGCTATCGTGTGCATGAGGATCCGAGCCCCGATAGCCTGCACGGTGCCGCCGTTGCGCTGGCGCAGCTAGGCATCATCGACGATCGCCGTGCTGCCGGTATTGCCCTGGGGAGCCCCGATGAGCTGCAGGCTGCAGTTGATGCTGCCGCCGGTACGGCCAACGCACCGCTCGTCAACACGCTGCTTCTGCGCAGCATGCAGCGCGCGCTGTACAAGCCGCGCAACGAGGGCCACTTTGCGCTCGCCGCGCCGTGCTACTGTCACTTTACGAGTCCCATCCGTCGCTACCCCGATCTGGTGGTGCACCGCGTGCTCAAACTGCAGTTGGCCTATGAGCGGCTCGGCGGCAAGGACGCCTTGGTCCGTACGCCGCGGCTGATCGGCAAGGGGCGCGAGTCGCTGCCGCGCATTCTGCCGCAGATCTGCCGCGCATGCAGCGATGCCGAGCGCGCGGCAGATGCCGCCAGCCATGCGACGCAAAAGATCAAGATTGCCCAGTACTATGAGGACCGTCTGGGCGAGCGCTATGCCGGAACCGTCTCGTGGGTTAGCAGCATGGGCCTTTTTGTGCGCTTGGACCTAACGCAGGTCGAAGGCTTGGTTTCGATCAAGAGTCTGGGCAACGAGTGGTTCGAGTTCGACGAGGACGCGCTCACGCTCACAGGTGCCGACACGGGCACCCGTTACGAGCTGGGGCAGCGCGTGATTATCGAGGTCTCGCGCGTCAATACCACGCGTGGGCACTTGGACTTTAAGCTTATCCATTAGCCAAATCCCGACTCATGGTGGGGGAGCGGAGGGCGGCCTTTCGGGACCGCCCTTCGCATTTGAATCGTGGCTACCTTGCCGTCTGCTCGGCCGCCCGCTTTCCTGCTATTTGGGAGGTAAAACCTACCAAAATAAACCTGTCCCTTTTGGCAGGTTTACAAGAAAGCGGGGATGAGATGGCGACGGTGTACGGGTATGCGCGGGTGAGTTCGCGCGATCAGAATCTGAATCGGCAGCTGGATGCGCTGGGCGCCTATGGCGTGGGCTCAGCGAATATTTATGCCGACCATGCGAGCGGCAAGGACTTCGATCGACCGCATTATCGCGAGCTGCTGCACGTCCTGGGAGACGGGGACGTGCTGGTGGTGCTTTCTATCGACCGACTTGGTCGTAATTACTCCGAGATTCTTGAGGAATGGCGACGCATCACCAAGGAGCTCGGGGTTGCCATTGTGGTGTTGGACATGCCATTGCTTGACACGCGCGCTAGGGCCAGCGGCGCGCCGGATGTGACCAACACCCTGATTGCCGATATTGTGCTGCAACTGCTGAGCTACGTGGCGCAGGTGGAGCGCGAGAATATCCATCGGCGCCAGGCGGAGGGAATTGCAGCGGCGCGGGCGCGAGGGGTTCGTTTCGGTCGACCTCGCAAGCCGTGCCCTCCTCAGTTTGAGCTGGTGCGCGATAGCTATGAGGCAGGCGATATTACCCGCAGCCAGGCAGCAAAGTGCCTGGGCGTGTGCGTGGGGACGTTCGATCGCTGGATGCGCGAGGCGGGGTAGGGGTTTGCGTCGCTTTGTCGCTTCCTGTTGCGATTCAAATTTTGATACGGTGACGATGCCATTTGGGGCTACACTCGCTGATATTCAAAAAAGGAGGTTGGCCCTTGGCGCGCGTAAAACAAATAATCGGATGGACCGCGATCGTTCTGTTCGTTGCAACGCTGGCGGGCATCTGGGTGCTGACGGAGCAAAATGCGGTGGAGACGTCGTTGCTGAGCGAGTCCACCGCGCGTGTGGTGGAGGGTCAGGCTACGGGCGTTCAGGCTGCCGATGCCACGGGTGAAGCCCAGACAGAGAACGGAATGACCGGGGGCGCCGATTCGGCTGCCTCGAATGTCCGGTCTGGCCGACTTGCTTCCATTCGCATGTGGGTGGGCACAAACGTCCGTCGCGTTGCCCATACCGTAGAGTTTTTCTTCGTCGGATTGTTCGCCTCGGTGGTCGTGGTTTGCTTTTCCAGGCGTCCGTGGAGCGTATGCTCCCGTTGCGTGCCTGTATTGCTCTTTTGCGCCGCCTGCTCCGTTGGCGATCAGGTACATAAGATCTTTGTTCCCGG
This sequence comes from uncultured bacterium, assembly GCA_905215825.1. GTDB lineage: Bacteria > Actinomycetota > Coriobacteriia > Coriobacteriales > Coriobacteriaceae > Collinsella. The sequence continues at coordinate 14,324 of CAJMRO010000011.1, read as the reverse complement.
CAGGCATTTCGACGTTATCGATTTAGGATTCGATGCTGCGGGCTATGTCACCGCCATGCTGTTGGTATTGCTGGCGGCGGCGTTAGTGCGCCATGCGACTCGGCCGATCGGCGCCCATGCGAGGCGCTAGCCGGTAACAAACCCGTTTCTGATAATGCGACCTTGTTGAATTATTTTGTGTCGCGCGTATTTCCGAGCGGTCGGATTTGAGGGGCGAGCGGTAGAACGCTCGCCCTTTGTGCGCCACGATGCGGCACAATGTACCGCAAAAGCTGTTTGTATCCGGTACGAATCGTTCGTTGGTCTTTAATTCTTCTCAACGGAGGTGTTTGAGATGGCAAACGGATTGCTTTTGCGGCTTCGCGAGCGTGAGCTCAGCGCGAGCCCGGCGGAACGCAATGTCATCGCATATGTAAGCGCTCATCCGCACGAGGTGGTCGGGCTGTCCGTCCGCGGTCTTGCCGATGTCACGTTCTCCTCGCCCTCGAGCATTTTGCGCTTTTGCAAGCGTTTGGGTTTTGCGGGCTACAAGGAGTTCCAGCGCGAACTGATTGCCGAGCTGGCGCTCTTAGGTGACAAGAAAGACATAGCCCTCGAGGACATCTCCATGGATGACAGCGTCGAACGTATCGTGGGGAAGGTGATGAAAAGCAACGTGCGCACAATCGAGGCGACGGCGCGAACGCTCGATTACACCGTCTTGGAGCGATGCGCGGCCCGTCTTAAGCGGGCACGCGCGGTCAATCTGTTCGGTATTGGTGCCTCTCGTTTGGTCGCGCACGACCTGGCGCAAAAGCTCATGCGTGTCGACAAAGAGTGCCATCTGTACGACGACTGGCATGATCAGCTCTTATGTGCCAAGAACATGCATGAGGGCGATATGGCAATCGCCTTTAGCTACTCGGGCTTGACGCAAGAGGTGCTGGACTGCACCGCCGAGGCTCAACGTCACAACTGTCCCGTTGTGGCCGTTACCAAAGTAGATGGATCATCCAAGCTTGCCACCATGGCCGATGCCGTGCTCGGCGTCGCTGCGAGTGAACCCTTGGTCCGCAGCGGTGCCATGGCTTCGCGTATGGCCCAGCTTATGGTTGTCGATGCCCTGTACGCTGCTTACGTTGCCAGCGACTACGAACGGGCGACGCATGTCATAAAGCAAAACTACATCGAGAAACAGGAAAGATGAGGTGAATGAAATGCTCGATTTAACAAAATTCACGACCGAACAGCGTAATCAAAGGTCAATGGACCTCGATACGATGACATCGCTGCAAATCGTCACGACGATGAACGATGAGGATCTTCGTGCCGTCCAGTCGGTCACGAAAGTGTTGCCCCAGGTTGCCATGGCAATCGACTGGGCTGCTGAGACACTCGAGCGCGGCGGGCGCGTCTTTTACATGGGCGCAGGCACCAGCGGTCGTCTGGGCGTACTCGACGCTTCGGAGTGTCCGCCCACGTTTGGCGTGTCACCCGATCTGATTGTCGGGCTCATTGCCGGAGGCGAGACGGCGTTTATCAAGGCTGTCGAAGGTGCCGAAGACAGCGAGGAGCTTGGCGCGAGCGACCTGCGGGAGCGTGGACTCTCGGACAAGGATCTTGTCGTTGGCCTGGCGGCAAGCGGCCGTACTCCTTATGTGGTGGGCGGCCTTGCGTACGCCAAGGCAACTGGGTGCAAGACCATTGCAATTGCCTGCAACCAAGGGTCGAAGATCGGGGAGAGCGCAGATCTTGCCATTGAGCCCGTGCCCGGTCCCGAGGTGCTGACCGGCTCAACGAGGCTCAAGGCGGGAACGGTTCAAAAGCTCATTCTCAACATGATTTCGACCGGTGCCATGGTCAAGATCGGCAAGGTATACCAAAACCTGATGGTCGATGTGCAGCAGACGAACGAGAAGTTGGTGGTGCGCGGCCAGAACATCGTGATGGAGGCGACCGGCTGCACGCGCGAGCGCGCTGTTCAGGCGCTTGCGGATGCCGGCGGCCACGTAAAAACCGCTATTGTCTCGGTGCTGTTGGACTGCGATGCCGAGCAGGCTGCGGTAGCTCTTGAACGGGCGCACGGCCATGTCCGTACTGCGGTGAGTGGCCATGAGAAGAGCAATGCCGATGTCCAATAGGTGCACGGCGTGAGCTGATATGACATCTAGACGAGATACCCAATACAAGGAGGAGTTATGACGAACAAAGAGCTGGCTCAAAAGCTGCTGGACCTTTTGGGCGGTAAAGACAACGTGCTCGCAAACGCGGCGTGCATGACGCGCCTGCGCGTGACCGTCAAAGACACGGGCAACGTCGACACGGAGGGTATTAAGGCGCTCGACGGCGTGATGGGCCTGGTCGAGGACGACACGATGCAGATCGTGCTGGGTCCGGGCAAGGTGAATAAGGTGCTCGAGGAGTTCTCCAAGCTCACCGGCCTTGCGAAAGGCGTTGCCGACGAGAGCGTGGTTGACGCTGCGGCCACAAACAAGGCCGCGCAGAAAGCCAAGTACGAGTCCAAGCCGGTTCAGGCCTTCCTCAAGAAGGTTTCCAATGTCTTCGTCGCCCTGCTTCCCGGCATCATTGCGGCTGGCCTCATCAACGGTATCTGTAACGTCATTAACGTCTCGACGGCAGGCGCGCTTGCAGGCGAGTGGTGGTACCAGGGCATTCGTTCCATGGGCTGGGCTCTGTTTGCCTATCTGCCCATCTTGGTGGGCTATAACGCGGCACGTGAGTTTGGTGGCTCCGCTGCGCTGGGCGGCATCGCCGGCATGATGTGTATCGCCAACAGTGCCATGCCCCTGCTTGCGCCTGGCGCGGCTGATCCTGCCACTGCCATTCTGCTGCCGCTCACCAGTGCGCAGTACAACCCCGCGGCGGGTGGCATGATCGCGGCTCTCATCGCTGGTGCATTTTTTGCCTGGATGGAGCGTCAGATTCGCAAGGTTATGCCCAACGCACTCGACACGTTCTTGTCCCCGCTGCTGGTGCTCATCATCGGCGCCTTTGCTCTGATGCTCGTCATCCAGCCGGTTGGCGCATGGCTGACGACTGCCATCTTTAGCGTTTTGACCTTTATCTTCGAGAAACTGGGCGTCCTGGGCGGCTATATCCTGTCGGCAGGCTTCTTGCCGCTGGTGTCCGTCGGCCTGCATCAGGCGCTCACGCCGATCCACGCTATGCTCAACGATCCCGACGGCGCTACCAAGGGTATCAATTACCTGCTTCCCATCCTTATGATGGCTGGCGGCGGCCAGGTCGGTGCCGGTTTGGCGCTGTACTTTAAGACCAAGAACGCCAAGCTCAAGAAGTACGTCGCAGAGTCCATTCCCGTTGGAATCCTGGGTGTGGGCGAGCCTCTGATGTATGCTGTTACGCTGCCGCTCGTTCGTCCGTTTGTGACGGCCTGCCTGGGTGCCGGATTTGGCGGCGCGCTCGCGGCGCTGCTTCACATCGGCACGGTTTCTCAGGGCGTTTCCGGTCTGTTTGGCCTACTGATCGTTGTTCCTGGCCAGCAGCTCGGCTACGTTGCCGCTATGCTGCTTGCCTATGCCGCCGGCTTTGTCCTGACGTGGTTCTTTGGCGTCGACGAGCAGAAGATCAACGAGTTCTTTGGCGAGTAGTTTGATATCGCGAGCCGTGTTGCTCGGGGCTCGCGGTGCGCGGCAGATTTCTTGATGCTATGGTTGTGCCGGCGGGGCTAACTGCTCCGCCGGCCTTTTTTTCAAGACTTTAGTCCGCTGGCCGCGCAGCGGCCAGCTTTAAACCACCCGCTACGCGGGTGGAGACAAACGGCTTTACAAAGCCACCCCTCCGACCGATATTGACGATTGTTCAGGCCGTCAAGAATTCGAGTCGAAGGGGTGGTCGCCATGGCCCAGAAGGCCTACAGCCTTTCCCACACGAAGTGGATGTGCAAGTACCACATCGTGTTCACGCCGAAGTATAGGCGCAAAGTGATCTACAACCAAATCAGGAGCGACATAGGGGAGATCCTCAGGAAGCTGTGCGAGTACAAGGGGATCGAGATAATCGAGGGGCACCTGATGCCCGACCACGTGCACGTGCTGCTGGCGATCCCGCCGAAGTACAGCGTCGCGAGCGTCATGGGCTACCTGAAGGGGAAGAGCTCGCTGATGATATTCGACAGGCACGCCAACCTCAAGTACAAGTTCGGCAACAGGAAGTTCTGGGCGGAGGGCTACTACGTGTCCACCGTCGGCCTGAACGAGGCGACGATCGCCAAGTACATCAGGGAGCAGGAGTCCCACGACATCGCGCTGGACAAGCTGAGCGTGAAGGAGTACGAGGACCCCTTCAAGAGGGGGTGATCCCGCCGGTTCGACCGGCGCGCCACGGGTCAAGATGCACTAGGCCTGGACGAAGTCCGGGCCCGCGCCTTTAGACGCGAGCCCGGGGCCCGTGGGTTATACCCTAAGAGCAAACCACCCTTTTTAAGGGTGGTTCTGATTAAAGGAGCGTTGAAACGTGAAAACGGGTATTTCGATTTATCTTTCCAGCCCTCTGCAGGATATTGAGCGGACGATTGAGCGTGGTGCCGCGGCGGGTGCGCGCTATGCGTTCACCTCGCTGCATATTCCCGAGGATGGGGGAGCGGCGTATGCCGATAAGGTCCGTCATGTGCTGTCGCTGCTTTCCGCCCGCGGCATTGCGCTCATTGCCGATGTGGGGCCTCGCACGTGCGATTTGCTCGGGCTTGAGCGCATCGAGGACTTGCGCGATCTGGGGTTGGAATACCTTCGTTTGGACTATGGCTTTAGCGCCCAGCGGGTCGCGGAGCTGTCCGGTGTATTTCGCATTGTGGTCAATGCATCGACAGTGAGTTCTGATGAAATCGCATCGTGGCGTGAGGCCGGTGCCGATGTGACTCGTTTTGCCGCCTGCCACAATTTTTACCCCAAGCCTTATACCGGTTTAGCTCTGGAGGACATTGCTCGGGTGAATCTTCGTCTTGCGGCGCTTGGATTCGAAATCATGGCTTTTGTGCCGGGTGATGCTAACGTTCGCGGGCCGGTATTCGAGGGACTGCCGACGGTCGAGTCGCAGCGCGGTCGCGCGTCAAAGGTTGCCCTCAATATGCTTGAGCTTGCACATGGCGCCGATTGCGACATTGTGTTGGTCGGCGACCCCGATCTTTCCGATGCGGGCTGGGCGCAGTTTGCTCAAGTTTCCGCCGGATACGTGGACCTGCAATGCGAGCTTGAGCTCAGTTATGCCTATGTGCGCGGGCAGATTCATCACGACCGACCCGACTCGAGCGTCCTCATCTTTAGGTCTCAGGAGTCACGTACGACGCTTAAGCCGGATTCCGTGCCGACGGATGCCGGAGCCGGCCTGCCGCGAAAGGCGGGGTCGATCGCTGTGAGCAATAGCGGATATGGGCGCTACGAAGGCGAGCTTGAGATTGCGCGGGTCGATCTTCCCGGTGACGAGCGCATGAACGTTGCGGGCCATATCACGCCCGAGGCAATGGAACTGCTGCCGTTCATCAAACGCGGATTCGGGGTACGGTTCGTTTAACGTGTGACCCGCGGGCTACAATTGGCCCATCATACGAAGGCGCCTCGTGTGGCGTGTGCCTGCGTTGGCCGATCTATATTCGGAGGATTCCCATGACCGTACTGTTTGTTGAATATTCCAAGTGCTCGACCTGTAAGAAGGCCAAGGCATGGCTGGACGAACATGGGGTAGAGTACATCGACCGCGATATCGTTTTGGACAATCCCACGGCTGATGAGCTTGCGACCTGGATTGCTCGTTCGGGGCTGCCGGTGCGGCGCTTCTTTAATTCGTCGGGCATGAAATATCGAGAGCTGGGCCTGAAGGCGCGTCTGGATGCGGGCATGACGGATCGGGAGTGCTACGAGCTGCTGGCGACCGACGGCATGCTGGTCAAGCGTCCGCTGCTGGTGGGCGACGACTTTGTGATTCCAGGCTTTAGGGAATCGGCTTGGGCCGAGGCGTTGCTGTAGCGGCTGCGGAAAGTGCGACCCGTTTTGGGTGATCGGCGTGGGATGTGTTTTCCATCGGCGGGCTCGCTCGGCTCAATCCTCGAGCTGTGCCCATTCGTGCGGATCGTAGACCTTTACGTGCTTGTTGGGCTTGCCGCTCCAGTACTCCTCGTCCATAAAGGGCAGATATGCCTGAACGCCGGGGCAGATAAAGGGAATCCGCTGCTGTTGCAGTCGCTCGCGCTGGCGCTGCTCCAGGTGCGCCTCGGATATGACGGTCGGCATACCGGACAGCTCGACGAGGCTTGCCTGGATTCGCTTAAGGTCGGGGAGTCCCGCGTGCCATGACACCCGCATGATCAAAAAGGATGCACGGCGGTATTTTGCCTGCATCACCGTGATGGCGGGGCGCAGTGTGGGATGGATTTTGTCCCGTTCGGGCCAAAGGTCAGCAGTGATCTCGAGGCCCAGGGTCTCCCATAGGTAATCAAGCTCTTCGTCCATGGTGCCTCGATATCCGTGCAATGATGACGGTTCGATTGTGCCATCAGCCGTGAGTGCTGCAATGTTGTAATCTACCAGCGGTAGATGTGGGATGTTTTACGGGCTTTGGCGTCGTACGTGTCGCTGGTGCTTCACAGGTCCTTCACGTGTTGGCCGTATTTGACTGAATTTCAAAAAAGTCAAAATTGGGGCTTGCGTCACGGCGAGACTTCCCGTATATTTCTTTCTTGCGCAAAGGCACAGCCGAGCGCAGCGATGCAGTCATTGGGATGTCGTCTAATGGCAGGACAGCGGATTCTGGTTCCGTCAATGGGGGTTCGACTCCCTCCATCCCAGCCATTGCATTTGCTACATATGGCCCGTTCGTCTAGCGGTTTAGGACGCCGCCCTCTCAAGGCGGAGATCACCAGTTCGAATCTGGTACGGGCTACCAAAATTGAACGCCCGGGCCTCGTAAGAGACCCGGGTTTTGTGTATTGACCGTATATACGGCGCCTGCCGTGTTTCGCTCAGATCGAGGAGTAGCCATGGATCTGCCCATCAGCTTGCAAGACATCACGTATGCCGAGAACTATCTGGCGCAGGGCGACCTGGCTACGGCGACGCCGCTGCTGGAGCGCCTGGTGGAGCTCGCCGAGGAGTATATCGACGCCGAGTGCAAGACGGAGGAGAAGCGCCAATACTTTAGCTTCGATAGCAAGTTTGAGCGCTTGGCCTATCGCCGCGTGGAGAAGGATCCGCGCGAGCTCGTGCAGGTCGAGGTGCCGTTTGACCGCCTGTACTCTGATATGGCGTTTGCCTACATTCGCCAGCAGGATTATGTGAGCGCTCGTAATGCCCTGATGCAGGCTGTGCGTTGGGACCCCATGAACTGCAACTATCGCTTGGATTTGGCCGAGCTGTTCCGCGCTCTCGAGGACAAGCAGGAATGGGCATCGCTCTCGTTCTCGGTGCTGGAGCGTGCAAGCGATGGCAAGTGCGCCGCCCGCGCTTACGCCAATCTAGGTCAGTACTTCTTGGAGCCCGAGACCGAGAACGTTTCGGCTGCCGTGGGCTGCGCGCGTCTGGCACTGCGCCTGGCGCCCAACGATGCGCATACGACGCGCCTGCTCAACAAGATCCATACCACCTATCCGGATGCCGCCGAGGAGAGCGACGAGCACGTGATGGGCGAGCTGGCGTTGCAGGGCGTTCCGACCTCACCTTCGGCCGAGATTGCCATCTGCCTGATTATGTGCGCGACCGATGCTGCAAGCGACGGCGACAAGCAGGAGGCGACGCGCCTGACGGTGCGTGCTCGCGACTTGGTGGGCGAGGAAGCCTGCGCGGCGATTATCAAACTGGTGCGCGAGAGCGATGCTGAGCTCAATGCCGAGCGCAAGGCAAAGCGCGAGGCTGCGGGCTCAAACGCCGATGGCGCCAAGGAGGCCGGCGATGCCCAGTAAGCGCGAGCGCAAGCTCATTTCCAAGAATCGCTCGGCACATCACGAGTACTTTATCGATGAGACGTTCGAATGCGGTATCGAACTGAGTGGCACCGAGGTCAAGTCGATTCGCGAGCGCGCCTGCCAGATTACCGATACCTTCGCGCTGATCCGCGGCGGGGAGTGCTGGCTCGTCGGCCTGCATATCCACCCTTATAGCCATGGTGGCGTGTGGAATCGCGATCCCGACCGTCGGCGTCGTCTGCTGCTGCACCGCAAGGAGATCGACTTTCTTGACGGCAAACTTCGCAACCGTGGTTATGCGCTGGTTCCGTTGGAGCTCTACTTTAATACCGACGGCCGCGTAAAGCTGCTGCTGGGTCTGGGTCGCGGCAAGAAGCTCTATGACAAGCGCGAGGACATGGCCAAGCGTGATGTCCAACGCGAGATTGACCGCGCCCTCAAAGAGCGCAATCGCTGACCACCCTTCATAAGTTGCGGTGGAATACGGACTGTTTTGCCTGATTGAGGGACTATTCAGTCCCTATTTCACCGCAACTGCGGGCGTCTCATCTTTCTTACTGTTCTGACACATATGTCTCAAAGGCGGCGTCCGTTATGGGCGTCGCCTTTTTTGTGGGTACATACATCCATGAGGTTCAATCCTGGGTTAGGGGAGTGATCGTTATGGACAAAACTGCGTTCTTTACGATGCCGAGTGGCCTGTACGTGGTGAGCGCCGCGGCGGACGGGCTGCGTGCCGGCTGCGTTATCAGCACAGCAGTGCAGGTGACATCCGCCCCGCCGCGCATCTCGATTGCCGTGAACAAGGAAAATGTCACGTCCGGCGTAATCGTATCGGCTAAGGCCTTTGCGCTGACCGTGATCGATCAGACCGCCGACATGCTCTATATCGGCAATTTTGGCTTCCGCACCAGCAGCGATTACGACAAGTTTGCCAAGTACGAGACCCACGAGACCACTCTGGGCATGCCCTATGTGCCCGAGCACGCGGCGGCGCTGTTCAGCTGCCGTCTGATTGATACCGTGGATGTGGGCACGCACCTGCTCTTTATCGGCGAGGTGGAGGACGCCGAGCGCTTGAGCGGCGAGGCCCCGCTGACCTATGACTACTATCACAAGGTCTTGAAGGGCAAGACGCCGCCCAAGGCTTCGTCGTATCAAGGCTAGAAATGTTCTAAAAATACTTGCATTATATTATTGAGAATCTATACTAATAAGTGAAGTACATCACCAGTCGCGTTCGAGAGGAGAACATCATGGCTGAGGAGAAGAAGACGTATAAGTTCGTGTGCACCGTTTGCGGTTACGAGGTTGAGGTCGACACGCCCGAGCTGCCCGAGGATTACGTATGCCCGGTCTGCGGCGTCGGCCCCGATGAGTTTGAGCTCGTCGAGGAGTAACTCGTAGACACACGGCGATTAGCTATACAGAGCTCTGTCCAAGGGCCCCGGCCGGATATTCCGGCCGGGACCCTTTTGATTTATCTGACGGTTTAAAACGGCCTTACGTGTTACAGATTGAGACGTTATATCTGGACAGTCACGCCATCCCAATTACATCCCCGTTAGCAGCACGATGTCGAGAATCGTCACGATGGCACCGATTCCTACGAGCAGCGTGTTGAGCGGGCGCGAGTTGGCGTATTTGCCCATGACGCGGGGCGAACTGGTGAGTCGTATGAGCACAAAGACCGTAATCGGCAGCTGAAGCGACAGCAGTGCCTGACTCCAAATGAGACCCTCAAAAGGATTCGGGACGACCAGGCACGCCGCCACTGCGCCGACGAAACAGGTCGCCACCCCGATTGAGGAATGTCGGTCGTGGATGTCGTATTCCTCATCGAACATGCCCGCGGTGATGGTGCCCGCTGCCATGCCCGCCGTCACACTGCTCGATAGGCCCGCGAACAGCAGTGCCACTGCAAAGATGGTCGAGCTTGCCGGGCCCAGAATGGGGGAGAGCGTGGCCGCTGCGACGGCGAGGTCGTCTACGACAATGCCGTGCGCAAAGAAGGTCGTTGCGGCCACGATGACCATGGCCGAGTTGATTGCCCAGCCCACACCCATCGAAAAGAGCGTGTCGAAGAGCTCGTAGCGCAGACGTTCTTCGATAACCTGCTCGCCTTGGCCTTCGAAGTGCATGGATTGGATGACCTCGGAGTGCAGGAAGAGGTTGTGGGGCATAACGACCGCGCCTAGGACACTTACGATAATCGCGGCCGAGCCGGTGGGCATACGGGGTGTGATCCAGCTTGTGGCGGCTTGCGGCCAGTCGACGTTGACTAGTGCAAGCTCGGCCAAAAACGAGAGTCCTACCACGCCCACGAAGGCGATGATCCAGCGTTCGGCGCGTTTGTAGGAGCTTGTCATGAGCATCGCCATCGATACTGCCGCCACGATGACGCAGCCCGCGCGCACGGGCAGCCCAAAGAGCATTTGAAGGGCAATCGCGCCGCCCAGGACCTCGGCCATGGCGGTGGCGATGGTCGCGAGATAGGCGCTGCCGAGCACGGCGCGTCCCACGATGCGGGGGAGAAAGCGGGTCGTGGCCTCGGCGAGACAGGCGCCCGTGGCGATACCCAGGTGCGCCGCGTTGTGCTGCAGCACAATGAGCATAATCGTGGACAGCGTGACGATCCACAGCAGCGCGTAGCCAAACTGCGAGCCCGCGGCCATATTGGAGGCCCAGTTGCCCGGGTCGATAAAGCCGACGGTCACGAGCAGTCCGGGGCCGATGTGCCGCGCAATGTCTAGGCCTCCGTGACCGCCGGTGCGTCGGGAGCCAAAATGATGTTTGAGATGGTTGAGCATGGTGAGCTCCTGCGTGCCGTTTGCCTGACGCCGCAAAGGATACCCGTTTTAGACTCAAAAGTTAACCACGACTAACAAAATTGTTGTATTTGAATGGGAAGGTGAAAGGGGATTGCCGAAATGTCTTGATCTGTAACAACTGGGGATGGAAATTGGGTCTAGGTGTTACAGATCAAGACAGGAAGAAATGGTCCTGTGGAAAATCTCGATCTGTAACAGCTGACCGCCAAAACCGGCTCTTCGTGTTACAGATTGAGACAAACCAAAACCGTCCTGCAGAAGATCTCAATCTGTAACATCTAGGCGCCAAAATTGGGTCTTCCTGTTACAGATTGAGATGTTAGATGCAGTGAGTTTACAGACCACCCGGTACGCGGAAGGTGGCGTTGTCGATGGGCTCCATCGACATCTCGGGCGCATGCTCAACCTGCGGCACCCACTCGTAGGGCGTGCGTTACGCGATTGTTTCGAAACGGGCGGGAAACACAACGGGCCGGTGATGCTCCTAGTATGCCTATTCAACTGACTGTCTAACACCAAGGGGAGGATCGCGATGCAGGCAGATTCCGCTCAGCAGCAGGGCCTTTATCGCCCCGAATTCGACCACGATGCATGTGGCATCGGCGCGCTTGCCGATATCAACGGCGAGCGCCATCACCAGATTCTGGACGACGCACTGTCCATTCTGGTCAACTTGGAGCACCGCGGCGGCACCGGACTCGAGAAGAACACCGGCGACGGCGCTGGCATCCTGTTCCAGGTTCCGCATCACTTTTTCCGTAAAGAGGCTCAAAAGTGCGGCCAGATTCTGCCGGCAGAGGGCGACTATGGCGTGGCCATGCTGTTCTTCCCGCAGGACGACAAGGGCGTAGAGGATGCCCGCCGCGTGTTTGAGGAGGGTTGCGCCGAGGCCGGCGTGCCGCTGCTCTTTTGGCGCGAGGTGCCGGTCGACCCGCACGACCTGGGCGAGACGGCCCGTGCCTGCATGCCCACTATCCTGCAGGCCTTCCTGGGCCGTCCGGACGACACACCCGCCGGCGATGCCTTCGAGCGTCGCCTGTACGTGTGCCGCCGCACCATCGAAAAGAAGGCCGACACCGAGTTTGCCCTGCGCGACAAGATCTTCTATGTGTGCTCCATGAGTTCGCGCACCATCGTGTACAAGGGTATGCTGGTCGCCACGCAGATGCGCCGCTTCTTCATCGATCTTAACGACGCCGCCGTCAAGACGGCTGTGGCGCTCGTTCACTCGCGCTACTCCACCAACACTACGCCCAGCTGGGAGCGCGCGCACCCCAACCGCTTTATCATCCACAACGGTGAGATCAACACCCTCAAGGGCAACGTCAACTGGATTCGTGCCCGCGAGCCCAACCTGTACAGCCCCGTGCTGCAGCACGATCTTGAGCGCGTGATGCCCATCATCAACCGCGAGGGTTCCGACTCCGCGATTCTGGATAACGTGCTCGAATTTTTGGTCATGAACGGTCGCCCGCTCACGCGTGCCGCGTCCATGTTACTGCCCGAGCCGTGGGACCACAACGACAGCCTGAGTGAGGAGCGCCGCGCCTACGACGCTTACCAGTCCATGCTCATGGAGCCGTGGGATGGCCCGGCGGCCATCGCCTTTACCGACGGTCGCACGCTGGGTGCCGCCCTCGACCGTAACGGCTTGCGTCCCGCCCGCTACTATGTGACGCGCGACGGTCGCTTTATGCTGGCAAGCGAGGTGGGCACCATCGAGGTGAGCCCCGAGAACATCCTGACGAGCGGCTGCCTGGGACCGGGCCAGATGCTCGAGGTCGACTTTGCCCGCGGTCGCGTCATCTACAACGATGAGCTGCGCGCCCGTTACGCCAAGGAAAAGCCCTACCGTGATTGGATTGCCGAGGAGACGCTGACCGTTGACGCGCTCGATGAGCCCGTTGCGCCCGCGCCTGCTGAGGATGCCGAGGTGCCCGCCGCCGTGCGCATGGCCAAGCTCGGCTATCACTGGGATGATGTTGACGAGGTCGTGCGCCCCATGGCCCAGCAGGGCAAGGCACCGCTCGCTTCGATGGGCATCGATGCGCCGCTGGCCTGCCTGTCCAAGAAGACGCGCTCGTTCTTCGATTACTTCTATCAGCTGTTCGCCCAGGTCACGAATCCGCCGATCGATGCCCTGCGCGAGCACATGGTCACCTCGACCACGCTCTACCTGGGCAACCACGGCAACCTGCTCGAGGACTCCCGTACGACCTGCCAACTGGTGCGCCTGGAGCGCCCGTTGCTCAACGAGGAGGAGTTCGAGCGTATCTGCGCTATCGACCGCGTGGGCTTTAAGACCCGTCGCTTCCGTGCCGTCTACCGCCGCGATGCCGGCGAGGGCGCACTGCAGGCTGCGCTCAAGCAGCTTGCCGAGGACGTTGAGGCTGCGGTCCGCGACGGCGTGAACATCGTGGTGTTGAGCGATCGTGCCGCTGCGGGCGAGGTGCCCGTGCCGTCGCTGCTTGCCGTGGGCTGCGTACACAACCACCTGATCCGCGCCGGCGTGCGCACCTTTGCCGACATCGTGGTGGAGTGCGGCGACGCCGTGTCCCCGCATGACTTTGCGGCACTGGTGGGCTACTCCGCGAGCGGCATCTATCCGTACAACGCACATGCGTGCATCCGCGATCTGGCGACACGCGGCGATTTGGACGTGACGGCCGAGCAGGGCATCGCCAACTACAACAAGGCCGCGACGGCGGGCATCGTCTCCATCATGTCCAAGATGGGCATCTCCACGGTGCAGAGCTACCATTCGGCGCAGATCTTCGAGGCCGTGGGCTTTACGCCGGAGTTCGTCAACGCGTACTTCGCCGGCACGGTGAGCCGTGTGGGCGGTATGGGTGTCGAGGACGTTGAGCGCGAGCAGAATGAGCGCTATGACGCCGCGCTCGCTATCCTTAAGAGCCCGGCTCCCGATCAGCTGCCCACGTTGGGCCTGACCAAGTGGCGCCCGCTCGGCGGCGAGGATCACCTCATCGATCCGCAGACTGTCTACTTGCTGCAGACCGCCTGCCGTGAGGACAGCTACGACACCTTTAAGGAGTACAGCGCCCGCCTGCACCGCACCGGCCGTGCCGTGCGCCTGCGCGACCTGCTGGACTTTGATGCCAGCGGCCGCACCCCGGTTTCGCTCGACGAGGTGGAGCCCGCGCTCAATATCGTCCGCCGCTTTAACACCGGCGCCATGTCGTACGGTTCCATAAGCAAAGAGGCACACGAGTGCATGGCCATTGCCATGAACCGCCTGCACGGCCGCTCCAACTCGGGCGAGGGCGGCGAGGACCCGCGCCGCGAGACCCCGCTGGCCAACGGTGACTCTAAGAACTCCGCCATCAAGCAGGTGGCAAGCGCGCGCTTTGGCGTGACGAGCCGCTACCTGTGCAGCGCCTTCGAGATTCAGATCAAGATGGCCCAGGGCGCCAAGCCCGGCGAGGGCGGACACCTGCCCGGCAAGAAGGTCTACCCCTGGATCGCCGAGGTTCGTCAGTCCACGCCCGGCATCGGCCTGATCTCGCCTCCGCCGCACCACGACATCTACTCCATCGAGGACCTGCGTCAGCTGGTGTTCTCCCTGA
>CAJMRO010000010.1:0-34702 GCA_905215825.1 uncultured bacterium | reverse complement strand
GCCGGCAGGCGGCCAAAGCCGGTGCGGATCCGCGAAGCGGATACGCGGACGTCCTTTTGCTTGCACCATTGATTGAAAGAGCTCCCAGCAATGGGAGCTTTTTTGTTATGGGCCTCTTGTTGATGTCACGTTGCTGCTTCGTGCGGGTATCCTAGTGCCAACGTGTGCCTATCAGAGGAGAGACCATGCTGTTGTCCGGTATCATCGCCGCCCTTACCAGCCTTTTGATTCCCATCATCATCCTGTTGCTGCTGCTTCCTAACGCCTGCTATGTCGTTGAACAACAGCATGCCGTGATCATCGAGCGTCTGGGCAAGTTTAACCGCATCGTTAACGCGGGCTTCCACATGAAGGTGCCCGTGATCGACCGCAAGGCCGCCACGGTGAGTCTGCGCACCATGAAAAACGGTTTTGGCATCGACGTTAAGACCCAGGACAACGTGACCATCGGCCTTGAGGTCTCTGCTCAGTACCACGTGAGCTATGACATGGGCGCCGGCCCGGCAGATTCGGGTATCTACAAGAGCTACTACATGCTGCAGGAGCCCGTCGACCAGATGCGTGACTTCATCACCGACGCCCTGCGCTCTTCGATTCCCGTCTACACACTCGATGAGGTCTTTGCCAAGAAGGATGACATCGCCAAGGATGTCAACGCTACCGTTTCCGAGCAGATGGCCGCCTACGGCTTCACCCTCGTGTCGACGCTCATCACCAAAATCGCACTGCCGACCGAGGTCGAGAACTCCATGAACGACATCAACGCTGCCCAGCGCAAGCGCGCTGCGGCACAGGAGCTCGCTGAGGCCGACCGCATCAAGCGCGTCACCGAGGCGACCGCCGAGGCCGAGGCAATGGAAAAGGCGGGCGAGGGCATCGCCAACCAGCGCAAGGCCATCGCGCTGGGCATCAAAGATTCACTCGAGATCATCCAGGAGACGGGCGTCGGCAACGACGAGGCCAACCAGCTGTTCATGTTTACGCAGTGGTCCGAGATGATGACGGAGTTCGCTCGCACGGGTAAAACTTCGACGGTCGTACTGCCGAGCGATTTCTCGCAGTCGGCCTCGATGTTCGAGCAGATGCTGACCGCCGGCAAAGTTCAAAACGGTTCGAAGGAGTAGGCGCGCGTGAAATACACCGTCGTTTGCGTCGGTAAGCTCAAGGAGCGCTTTTGGAAGGACGCGTGCGCTGAGTACACCAAGCGCTTAGGTGCCTATGCCAAGGTGGATATCCGCGAGGTGGCCGATATCGACCCGGCTAAGGCGGGCGGCGTGGATGCCGCGCGCGACAAGGAGGGGGCGGCAATTCTTGCTGCATTGCCGTCTCGGGCGCATGTGATCCTGCTGGCTATCGAGGGCAAGGAGCGTTCGAGTGAGGAGCTCTCGGCGCGGCTCGACGATCTTATGCTGCGAGGCAGCAGCGACATTGCCTTTGTAATCGGCGGTTCGGACGGCGTGAGTGATGAGGTGCGCGCCCGCGCCGACGAGATGCTCAGCTTTGGACGCATTACCTTGCCGCATAACCTGGCGCGTGTGGTGCTGCTAGAGCAGATTTACCGTGCCTGCAAGATCAGCCGTGGCGAGCCGTATCACAAATAGGTCGGCAATACGAAACAATGGCGTGGGACAATACCTTTCGTTTTGAGGAATGTGTCTGAAAGGACTATGAGATATGAAGATTGGATTTGTCGGTTTTGGCAATATGGCGAGCGCTATGGCCGATGGCTGGATCGCTGCCGGTGTAGCTGCGAGCGACATGTGCGCCTGCGCGGGTCGCTACGACGCACTGGTTGAGCGCTGCGAGGCGCGCGGCATGGTCGCCTGCCACGATGCCGCCGAGGTTGTCGCCGCATCCGATATCGTGGTCGCTGCGGTCAAACCGTACATGATCGAGAAGGTATTCGCCCCGCTCAAGGATGCTCTTGCCAAAAAGGTCGTTCTGTCGGTTGCCTGGACCTGGGACAGTGCCAAGTGGGAGCAGGTCCTGCCGGGCGTCGCGCATATCTCGACGGTGCCCAACACACCGGTTTCGGTGGGCGAGGGCGTCATCGCTTGCGAGAAGGCTTCCACGCTTAGTGATGAGCAGAGCGCCGTGGTGCTTGATCTGCTTGGCAAACTCGGTGCGGTGGTCGAGCTCGATACGAGTCTGCTGTTTGTGGGAGGCACGGTGGGTGGTTGCGCTCCGGCATTTGTCGCCATGGCAATCGAGGCCCTGGGCGATGCGGCGGTCAAGCACGGTATCCCGCGTGCCGATGCCTATCGCATTGTGAGCCAGATGGTGCTAGGTACGGCAAAGCTGCAGCTTGCAACTGGCCAGCATCCTGCGGCGATGAAGGATGCCGTATGCTCGCCCGGTGGTGCCACCATCAAGGGCGTCGTTGCGCTCGAGGACGCCGGCATGCGCAGCGCCCTGGTCAAGGCAATCGACGCAACTCTCCAGTAAAACCGACCAAAAAAAGGACGGGTTTATTTTTGGCAGGTATTTTCTGCGGTTTTGTCCTTTTAGTGAAAAGCGCCCCGCAACTGGCTCAATTCCAGTTGCGGGGCGCTTGCGTTTGCCCAGATAAAACAGACCAAAATAAACCTGTCCCTTTTTGGCAGGTTAGTCCCAGAAGCTGTCTTCTTCATCCTCGGACTTGGGTCCGCGGTCGACGTACATCTTATGGGTACGCTTCTCCATTACAAAGGCAAGAATCGCAAATAACAGGATGCCGCCGGCGAAAAGGATGGCAAAACCGGTGCGGGTGCCAAACAAAAAGGAAAAAACTGCGTCCATTGGGTGCCTTCTTGCGTAGTTGAGTTGGGTCGTAAACGCTCATAAGTATATACTTGCCCATACATGTACAAGGTTGCAACCTAAATGGAATGTATATCGCCGGAGGATCTAATGCTTGATATCAAGTTTGTTCGCGAGAACCCCGATGCCATCGATGTCGCCATGGCTAACCGCCAGACGTCTTGGGATCGCGAGAAGTTCTTTGAGCTCGACGACGAGCGTCGTGCCGTCATCACCGAGGTCGAGGAGCTCCAGGCTACGCGTAATGCCGAGTCCAAGAAGATCGGCGCCCTGATGAAGGAGGGCAAGAAGGACGAGGCCGAGGCCGCCAAGGAGGCCGTGCGCGCCGTCAACGAGAAGATTGACGGTCTGGCCGAGCGTCGTACTGCTCTCGAGCAGGAGCAGTACGACTTCATGGCTCACCTGCCCAACATTCCTTGCGAGGCCACGCCGTACGGCAAGGACGAGGACGAGAACATTGAGCGCCGTCGTTGGGGCACCCCGCGCGAGTTCGACTTCGACTTTAAGCCGCACTGGGATCTGGGCACCGATCTGGACATCCTCGACTTCGAGCGCGGCAACAAGCTCTCCGGCAGTCGTTTCACCGTTCTCGGTGGCGCCGGCGCCCGCCTGGAGCGTGCCCTCATCAACTTCTTCCTCGATACGCACACCAGCCGTGGTTTTAAGGAGTGGTGGCCGCCCATCGTCGTCAAGCGTCAGACCATGTTTGGCACGGGTCAGCTGCCCAAGTTCGAGGATGACGCCTACCACGTCTCGGGCGACAACTTCCTGATCCCCACCGCCGAGGTCGTGCTCACCAACCTGCACGCCGGTGAGGTCCTCGATGCCGACACCCTGCCGCGCCGCTACACCGCCTTCACCCCCTGCTTCCGCGAGGAGGCCGGTTCCGCCGGTCGCGACACCCGCGGCATTATCCGTCAGCACGAGTTCGACAAGGTCGAGATGGTCAAGTTCGCTAAGCCGGAGGAGTCCGACGAGGAGCTCGAGAGCATGACCGCCGAGGCCGAGTACCTGCTGCAGCAGCTGGGCCTTCCGTATCGCGTGATTAGCCTGTGCACCGGCGACCTGGGCTTCTCCGCCCGTCAGACCTACGACATCGAGGTCTGGCTGCCGAGCTACAACGCTTACAAGGAGATCAGCTCCTGCTCCAACTGCGGCGACTTCCAGGCCCGTCGCGCCAACATCAAGTATCGCGACCCCGAGAACTTCAAGGGTTCGCGCTACCTGCACACGCTCAACGGTTCCGGCCTGCCGGCCGGCCGCACCATGGCCGCCATTCTGGAGAACTACCAGAACGCCGACGGCACCATCACGATCCCCGAGGTTCTGCGTCCTTACATGGGCGGTCTCGAGAAGATCGAGCCGGTCGCGTAAGTTGGCTGCATAGGGGATATGCAAGGGCGCTCCTTCGGGGGCGCTCTATTTCGTGCGCAGGTCCATACCATGCCGTGCGGACAGCTCAATAGAAAGCACACGAACAACTGTTCTGTATACAGCCATCTACCTGCTATGCTTTTGCTAAATAAGAGCGAGAGAAAGGGGACGCGATGGAGCTGTTTGATGATCGGGTGGTTTTGTTTGAGAGCGACGAGGGCGGGGAGTACCTACTTGTAACGTGTGAGCCGTCTGGCATGGGTGGCCTGGTGGTTCGACAGACGAGTGAGGGTCCGTTGACTCAATGGTGCTTTGAGGAGTCGCCGCATGTGGTCGAGACCTTTGTGACGCACGAGGGGCTTGTCGCGCTGGAGCACTTCTATGGAGTTGGGACTTCCAACCAGGTCGCGCGCATGCTGAGCATCTCGTTTGCCGATTATGATTGTGCCCAGCGGGTGAGATCGCTCCTGAGGGAACTTGATGCCAAGTTTGACGTGATCGAAAAGCCAATCGATCGTACGGGGAACGTCGGTATATGCGGAGCAGCATGACAAAACTGCGTTCCACAAAAAAGTTTGAGATTGTGCTTGACTCCAATAAGCTAAAGTGGTTTTATATGTCTTGCGCTGCGGCGTTACCTCAGCTGGATAGAGGGTCTGACTACGAATCAGAACGTCATAGGTTCGAATCCTATACGCCGCACCAATTGAAATCGAAAGCCTCCGGCAACGGGGGCTTTTCTTTTACGTCGGCACTGCATGGATTCGAACCTCGGTCGAGGCGCGGGCGTGAAGCGGACGATTTCCTGTCGACTCGTGTAAGATTCCGAGTAGATGTCGCGACTTATTCGCGACCACTCCTTCTTCAAGCGACCGATCAGGGTGATATTTCGTGGCAGAGCGTCCGACATACAAGCTCAGGTTTCTCGATCCCAAGAAGCGCTTTCCGGCGATGCCCGAGCAGCCTGCGGGACGCTCATATGGCGTGGTCTGGAAACTCTTTGGCGAGGATCAGCATGAATCTTGTTATGTCGTCGAGTTCGTTGGCAAAAGTCATGTGTCGCTTTTGGGCTACGTAAGCGTTTCGGGTGAGGTGTACAAGGTGGACCGCCCCGTCAGCGAGGCTCCGCTGCCCAACGATCCCGACATGGAACTGGTCCTTGACGAGTCGGATTCCAGTATTGGTGAGATTATGGTAAGGAAAGCCAACGGTGCAATGCGCGCGTGTGCGCAAACTGCCGGCTCTCCCGAAGGCCCCATGCGCGAGCAGTCCGACCACGAGACATGGAATTCGACCCGCGCCCTTCCTTACGGTGAGTTCATGGCCTCGATGTTCTTGCGCTACGTGATATTTGCCAACTCCGAAAGCGCTATTGCGAACACGGCGGGCGTCGACGGTCTCGATGCGGACATGCAAAACGTTGTCGACAAAATAAAGCTCGTAAAGTTGCCCGAGCCGGTCGAGGTGTTTTTGGGCTTTAACACGGCACCGCTACCTGACGCTATCGAGACGCTGCTCTACCGTGTCGACCATGCCGAGAATCCGAGCGGTATCGAGCGTTATGCCGCCGCCCTTATGAGCGAGGTCGACTTGCCCCGTCTGCGCACCATTGCCGCCAAGTCAGAAATGAGCCTAGCGCGCATCGACCGGTCAAAGTTGTTCTATCTCAATTTTGATCGTAGCCTGCTGGACCAGGACGAGATTGACATGCTGCTTGCCATCGAGTGCCGTCTCAACCGCCTCTCCGGCATCCTCGAGCGCATCGGGGCCGGATTGGCCCCTGCGGCATCCTCGCCGAGCCTTGAGGGCTGCGCGCTCTTTGATGCGTGGCATATCGCCAAGACGACCAACGATGTTCCCCGACTGCTCGATACGGCCTCGAGCGATAACCCGTGGGCCAAGCCGGGAACGGTTTCGTGCCAGCCAGGCGGCGAGTGGGACGTGCGCACCCGTTTTGCGCGAATCGTTGAGGCGCTCAACGTGGTCACGCGGCTCGACTATACCTATCGGGCAAACGTTGCCGAGGGGATTATGCTCGTTCGGTTTGGACGCTCTGTCGTTGATGCCATGCCGCAACGTGAATACGACGCTCAAGATGACGCCTGGCGCGAGCTGGACGAGGACACGCGCGCGATCTGGGCCGCGGAGCACGATGCGCGCGTGGCACTCACGCTTGCGGCAGCGTGTTTTGCCGCGGGCACCTGCATCACGCGCTGTTATGTGCAGATTGCTGCTCCCGACAGTGAGCAGGGCGAGCGCGTTGTCGCAACGTATTTCTTTGGGCGCGCGGCCTATCTGGCCGATTGCGTGCCTGTCGCCAAGGATCTTGAGAGCATGGACATGGACGATATGCCGTGCAAGCGTGTGCTTGAGGCGTATGAGTCAACCGCTCCGGAGACGATTGAGCCTGCGGGGGTTCATGCTCGTCCGCGTGATGACCATCGCACGCTGCCGCCGGCGCTGCGCGATCTGCTGCTTGCCGATACGGCTGACGAGTTGGAGGTCATGGAAGAGGACGACGACCCATACGTGGCCCGCGTTGTTGAATTGCGCGAGCAGGCAAAAGTCGACCGTACAGGTGCCTTTGAAGGCTTTTCCCGTCTTGTCGAGGAGTTGGAGGCTAAGTGCGCCGTCGCCGAGCTTTTGGCGACAGGTCCGGTTCAAACGCAGTTTTGCGATAACCAGCTGGTACGCATGGTGCTACCGGTGTTGGAAGAAGACCGCTCTGTGCGAATCCTTCGTGCGCCCGATGCGCTGTACTTTGCCCAGCACGAGATCTGCAGCTTTTACGCCGAGCAAGAGGACTTTGAACGAGCACTGCCCGAGGTGCGCCATCTTTACGATCTGGCACGCTCGTCCATGCAATCGCACTTTGCGCTCATCAACGTGCTTGCGCGTCTGGAGCGCTTTGACGAGATTATCGAGGTGGCGCGCCACGGCCTACGTATTGCCAGCGATCGTTCTGCAATCGGCTACCTGTTCTATCGCTTGGCGTTTGCCTATTGGAATTGCGATCAGCTCGACCTGGCGCTGGCTTGTTACCGTCTGGTGCCGCGCGGCGAGGAGTCGGGCAGTAGCGCGCTGGAAGAAATGCAGGGCCTTATGAATGAGATGGGCGTCAGCGAGCCTCCGACGTTCGAGGAGGCGGTCGAGACCATCCGCAAGGCTGGACTCGAGCTGCCGCCAGTGTCCGCCGTGACGAATCAGCTGGCAGATGCCGCTGTGCAACTGGTCGACAACGGCTTCTTTTTCCTGGCACGCGGTTGCATCTTCCAAATGTGGCGCACCATGGGCAACGACGAGCTCGGCTCCCTCAACCGCTCGCTGGGGTAGGCGAAGCCTCCAAGGAGGAAAGGATGCTAGGCAATTAGAAAATTTCCTCTTGCCCATCCTTGGCTGTTTGGTTACTATAGAACGGCTGTTACGGAGAGCTGACCGAGAGGCCGAAGGTGCTCGCCTGCTAAGCGAGTATGCCCCAAAAGGGCATCTGGGGTTCGAATCCCCAGCTCTCCGCCAGTTTAACTTTAAAGAAGGGTCCCATCGGGGGCCCTTTTTTATTATCGAGAAAGGGCGCTGGGGATTCGAACCCTCAAAAAAAGGAGGCATCCTTTCGGACACCTCCTTTCAGCGAGTGTATTGTTCTTCGATCTTACATCTCGGGCGCCTTGGCTACGGTCTCGCTCTCGGCTGTGAGCGGGCGGTTGTCGATGCGGCGGCCCAAGCGATCGAGCTTCACGAGCAGCCATTCAATGGGATTCGGCCCTGCACCTTCCTCGTCGGCAACTAGGTCCATGACGGCGATCTTGGTGCCGTCCTGCTTGAGCGTAACGCTGCCCACCTTGTCGCCCACATGCACCGTGCCCGAAAGATCGTCGTAGCTAACCTTTTCGGTCACCTCGCCAGCAAGGGAAAACACGGTCGCTTGCGCCGTGGGGTCGGCGAGCGTGGCGTCGATCGTCTTGTCCGTCCAATCTGTCTGGCTAATGCGTGCCATGAGCGGGTTGCCGTTGGCGGTCTTTTCCTGCGTGTTGGCGATCGCGACCGTGACCTTGTGGCCGTAGTACCAATTGGCAAGGGTTGCGGTATCGGTAAAGCGCTGGTCGGTGGTGGTGGAGTTCAAAACGACGGTGTAGATCTCGTCGCCGTCGCGGTTGTAGGCGCTCGTAAAGCAATAGCCCGCGTCGTCGGTGGTGCCGGTCTTGCCGCCGATGTTGCCATCTTGGCCCAGCAAATAGTTATGCGTGTCCATGGAATGCGAATGGTCGGCGCCGTCGGCGCCCGTGACCTCGATCCAGGAATCCTCGCTCGCTACGACCTCGCGGATCGTGTCGTTTTTCATGGCCTCCTGCATCATCAGCGCTACGTCGTGTGCGGTTGAGTGCATATCGCCAGCCCACTCATCAAAGTCCAGACCGTGTGGGTTCTCAAAGACCGTGCCGGTGCAGCCGAGCTTCTTAGCGCGCTCGTTCATGGCCTTCACAAATGTGGCCTCGGCGTCTTTGGTCTTAGGGTCGATCTTCTTGCCCACATATTCGGCGAGCACGATGGCGGCGTCGTTGCCCGAGGGAATCATCAGGCCGCGCAGTGCCTGCTCCACGGTAAGCTCGTCGCCTTCGAGCAAGCCGGCGGTCGAATTACCCACGGTGGCTGCGGCGTTGCTCACCGTGACCTTCTCGTCCATCTTGCAATTCTCGACGGTTAGGATTGCGGTCATGACCTTGGTGATCGAGGCAATCTTGACCTGCTCATCGGCGTCGCGGGCATAGTAGACGGTGCCGTCTTTGCCCATGACGAGGGCATTGGTCGCATCGATATCGGGCAGGTTTTCGGCCGTGATACCGCGCACATCGGCGGTTTTGCCGCAAACATTGTCGGTCGTGAGCACTTGGGCGCCGGCGACGGTGGGCACGCCAGCGGCAAGGGCGATAGCGCAGACAAAGCCGGCGGCAAGCTGGGCTGAGCGCTTTGCAAAAGGGGTGAGGGACTTCACGGATTTCGCTTTCGACGGGATGGTCTCTTCTGGAACTAGAGTATATCGTTTGCCGGCGTCGGCGATCATCGCGTGCGTGCGTGGCCCACATCCGCACCCGAACGGGCACAAGGGTGCTTAAGGCCGACTTAATCACCCACGCTTGTTGTGTGTGGCGTGCGTCGCCTCGGGCATAATGGAGCGCGAGAGGAGCACGTATGAACGAGCGCATACTGGTAGTTGATGACGAGAAGGCCATCGCCGACTTGGTTGGTATCTACCTTACAAAAGAGGGCTTTGATGTCCAGATTGCCTATAGCGGGGCCGATGCTGCCAAGGCAATCTTGGAGCAGGAGTTCGATTTGGCGCTGCTGGATGTCATGCTGCCCGATATCGATGGATTTGAGCTGCTGCGTACGATCCGTTCCAGCCATACCTATCCTGTGATCATGCTGACGGCGCGCGATGCCCAGCAAGACAAGATCGAGGGCCTTTCGCTTGGTGCGGACGATTACGTGGTTAAGCCGTTCCGCCCGCTGGAGCTCATCGCGCGTGTGCACGCTCAGCTTCGCCGCTACACCAGCTACGGTAGCCGTGCGCAGGCGGCCGAGTCGCCGACCATTCAGCTCGACGGCTTGGAGATCAACCGCGATGCTCGTTCCGTAACGGTGGACGGTTCAACGGTACGCCTCACACCCACCGAGTATTCAATCTTGCTGTATCTGGTCGAGCATCGCGGCAGCGTGGTGGCCGTGGAGGACCTGTTCCGTGCGGTGTGGAACGAGGATTTTATGCCCGGCTCCAACAATACGGTGATGGTGCACATTCGCCACTTGCGTGAAAAGATTGGCGACGACGCACAAAAGCCGCGCTTTATCAAAAACGTCTGGGGCGTCGGCTACATAATCGAATAACGCTTTTCGCTTGTGAGGATCTTGATATGACAAAAGACGATAGACAAGCGTTCGAGGTGCCCGATCGACTCTTTGAATACGTGAGGTCGGTCGTCGACAACCGCGCGCTTGCAACGGTGCTGCTCTTTTTGCTGAGCCTGCTGCTGATTGGCATTGATAACATCGCTGGAATCTTGGCGGTGCTGCTTGTCGGCTTTTTGCTGATCGATCGATTTGAGATCGTGCGCCGCTGCATGGTGATTGGCGGCGCCGCGTGGGCCATGACGTTGGCGATTGGCGCCATGGCGCTCGGCGGCATCGAAGGGCCGGTGCTGTTCGATGCCGGCTTTGTATTCAACATGCTTGGCTTTGTGCTGGCGCTTGCCGCGTGCGTGCTGTTCTTGTGCGGCCGCGCCCTGTACTACCAGGGCTACGAACAGGGCGAGCAGCATGCCGATTGTGTGCTGGCCGCTCGTATTCAAGATCGCCTGATCGATCACCCCGACACCTGGGACAACATTGACGGCGACTTCTTGGAGGTCGAGGGCGCCCTTAACCGCGTGCGTGACCGTGGGCGCAAGGTGCAGCAAGCTCTGCGTGACGAGTCGCATCGCAAGGACGATTTGGTCACGTACTTGGCACATGACCTACGCACCCCGCTTGCCAGTGTGGTGGGCTATCTTTCGCTGCTGCAAGAGGCTCCTGAGCTGCCGGTTGAGCAACGTGCGCACTTTACGGGCGTGGCTCTCGACAAGGCGCACCGGCTCGATGCACTCATCGAAGAGTTCTTCGATATCACGCGCTTTGACTTCCACGATATCGTGCTCACGCGCGGCTATGTTGATCTGGGGTTGCTGCTGGCTCAGGTGGCTGACGAGTTCTATCCCATCCTCAACGAGCAGCATAAGGAAGCCCAAGTTGATATTCGCGAGGACCTGACGGTGCTCGTGGATGGCGACAAGATGGCTCGCGTGTTCAACAACATCATGAAAAACGCCGTTGCCTATAGCTATGAGGGCTCGACCATCACGATCGAGGCCAGACGCCGGGACGGCGGTGGCGTGCGCGTGCGCTTTATCAATCAGGGCGATCCCATCCCTGAGGCAAAGCTCAAGGTGATCTTTGAGAAGTTCTATCGCCTGGATGCGGCGCGTGCGACCAATCGCGGCGGCGCTGGACTGGGGCTTGCCATCGCCAAGGAGATCGTATGCGCGCACGGCGGTACCGTTGCATGTGAATCGACGCCCGAACACACGATATTCACCATCGAGCTGCCCGCCGCATAGCCAGTGTGCCCTTACAAACACTTGACAATGCGCTCACGTGCATATGAGCCGCGATTCCTACTATCGATACTGCTGAATTGATATCGATGTGGAGGTATGCGGTATGACGGCTGCTGCGGCTGTGGAGCCCACGGAGCTTGAAGAACTCATGAAAGCGCAGGCCGAGGCCGCGCACGAGCGCGAGGTTGGGGATGCGACTCGCCCCACGGCAGAGGATCTTGCCGCCTCGCCGACGCGCATCGATGTCGAGGGCCTCGACCTGTTCTATGGCGACCATCATGCGCTCAAGGACGTGAATATCAAGATCCGCGACAAGCAGATCACCTCGTTCATCGGGCCTTCGGGCTGCGGAAAGTCCACGTTGCTGCGCTGCTTTAACCGCATGAACGACGGCATCAAGGATTGCCGCATCGAGGGCAAGATTGCGCTCGATGGTCAAGATATCCTGGGCGATTACGACATCTGCCGTTTGCGCCAGCGCGTGGGCATGGTGTTCCAGCGCCCCAACCCGTTTCCCATGAGCATCTACGACAACGTCGCCTATGGGCCGCGCGGCATGGGCGTGCGCGATCGCGCTGTGCTGGATGGGCTGGTCGAGGATTCCCTTCGTCGCGCTGCGCTATGGGATGAGGTCAAGGACAAGCTCAAGGAGTCGGGCCTGGGTCTTTCGGGTGGACAGCAGCAGCGCCTGTGCATCGCCCGCGCACTTGCCGTGCAGCCCGACATTCTGCTGATGGACGAGCCGACCTCGGCACTCGACCCTGTGTCGACGCTGGTGGTGGAGCAGCTGGCCTGCGAGCTCAAAGAGACCTGCACGCTCGTGGTCGTTACGCACAATATGCAGCAGGCGGCGCGTATCTCCGATTCGGTCGCATTCTTTTTGCTGGGTGAGCTGGTGGAGCACGCGCCCACCGCGCAACTCTTCAAGAATCCGACCGATCCGCGCACGGCGGATTATTTGACGGGGCGTTTTGGCTGATACCATCTAGTAAAGGTACCTTTAGGGTTAAGATGCGGTCATGCCGGCCGCAAAGGGGTTCAACATGATCTATTACGTCGAGGACGATGACAACATCAGGGATTTGACGGTCTATGCACTGCGCAAGCAGGGGATTGAGGCCGAAGGCTTTTCGTGCGACGGTGAGTTTAAGGCTGCCGTGGCGCGACGGGTACCCGATGCCGTCCTGCTCGACATCATGCTGCCCGATACCGATGGCTTGGCGATTATGCGTCGACTGCGTGCCGATCGCCTGACGGCGACGGTGCCCATCATGATGCTTACCGCCAAGGATACCGAGCTCGACAAGGTGATGGCGCTCGATGGCGGTGCCGACGATTACCTGACTAAGCCGTTTTCGCTCATGGAGCTTGCGAGCCGCTGCCGCGCACTGCTGCGTCGCGGCGGCATGGTCAAGCAGGCGAGCGATGTGCTCAGCGTGGGCGACATCGTGCTCTCGCCCAGCCATCGCGAGGTGACCGTTGCCGGCGAGCCGCTTAAGCTCACCCTGCGCGAGTTCGACCTGCTCGAGTACCTCATGCGCAAGCCCGGCGTGGTTTTTACCCGCGAGTCGTTGCTGCAGAGCGTGTGGGGCTGGGACTTCGACGGCGGTTCGCGCACCGTTGACGTGCACGTGCAGACGCTTCGCCAAAAACTGGGCGAGCATGCCAGCGCCATCGAGACCGTGCGCGGCGTGGGCTACCGCTTGGCCGAGCCTTCTGCCGGTGATGGTGCCGAAGGTGACGACACCGCGGCCACCGCATCGGAGGAGTAACCCGTGGTCTTCGCCCCCCAGGGAAAACATACGCTGTCGCACCGCGTTTTTGTGACGATCTTTGTCTGCGCCATGGCGGTTATCGTGGCGTTTACGGTGCTGGGTGCGTTCTTTGTGCAAAACACCTTGGCGGATGCCACGAGTACCAATCTGGCGCAGGAAACCGAGCTCATTGCTGCCGCTCTCGACGAACAGCAGGAGCCCATCCCGTTCTTGCGTAGCCTTGATCGCGAGGACTTGCGAATCACGCTGATTAACAAGGATGGATCGGTTGCCTACGACAACGAGGCGTCGCCTTCCACACTGCCCAACCATGGCGATCGCCCCGAGGTCATCGAGGCCTTTGAGAGTGGTTCGGGTTCCGCGGAGCGCGCAAGCTCTACGCTCGACGAGATTATGCTGTATCGCGCCGTCGCCCTTGATAACGGCCAGGTTGTCCGCTTGGCGCAGGCCCAGCCTGGCGTTGCGGCGATTTTGCTGTCGATGGTGGCGCCGATGCTGCTTATCGCAGCAGCGGGTGCGGTACTCTCGTTTTTTATGGCGCGCCGCGAGTCCCGTGCCATCATCGCGCCTTTGCAAGAGGTGGATTTGGACCACCCACGCCGTAGCTATGAGCACGCCTATGCCGAGATGGTCCCCATGCTTGAGCGTATTGAGTCGCAGCGCCAGGAGCTCAAGCGCCAAATGGCGGTGCTGGCGGACAACGACCGTATGCGCCGCGAGTTCACGGCGAATATCACCCATGAGCTCAAGACGCCGCTTACGGCGATTTCGGGCTATGCCGAGCTCATCGCAAACGGCATGGTCGAGGGCGAGGGCGACCTGCGCAACTTTGGCGGTCGCATCTATCGTGAGGCGGGCCGCTTGGCAGCGCTTGTCAACGATATCCTTACGCTGTCTAACTTGGACGAGGCCGAGCGTGCAGCTGAGGGCGAGGCGGTGCCCATTGGGTCCACGGAGCCTATTGAGCTCTCGCGTGCCATCTACGCGGTCGAGCAGCGTCTTGAACAGGTCGCCCGTCAGGCGAATGTGACGATAAGTCATGAGACCAAGCCTGTGGTCATCGAGGGCGTGTCGCGCTTGATTGACGAGCTCATCTATAATCTGGCAAGCAACGCCATCCGCTACAATCGACCCGGCGGTACGGTTACGCTGCAGTGCGGCACCAACGACGAAGGCCATCCTTTCCTCGCGGTCGCCGACACGGGAATCGGTATCGCGCCTGAAGAACAGGGCAAGGTATTTGAGCGGTTCTATCGCGTGGACAAGAGTAGGTCCAAGGCACGCGGCGGAACCGGTCTGGGGCTTGCCATTGTCAAGCATGCGGCCCTGTATCATCACGCCACGCTCGATCTGTCGAGCGAGTTGGGCGTGGGAACCACCATTACGGTGACGTTTCCCATACAGCAGGACGAGCCATTCGCATAGCGATACAACATAGGTATTGATGCAGACGCCGCATTTGACTTTCGGGTGCGGCGTTGTTGTGCAATTTTACGATTGCTTCCGACATTTTTACAGGAGAGCCTGTTTCTTATGTATAGAGTTTGGTCTCGGTAAAAAGATGCGATAACATACGGACAGTTTTGTCAATCCGAACTGGGGAAATGAAAGGCAAGCTGCATGACCCTTCTCGAACTGTTCCAGCTGCTCAAAAAGCACCTCAAGCTGGTCATCACCCTTCCGGTGGTCTGCGCGATCGCCATGGGCATCGTGTCCTTCGCCGCGATGGACAACACCTATACCGCGACGACGAGCATGTACATTCTCGCCAAGACCGACGATAGCGGCCAGATGAGCTACAACGATCTCTCGGCGAGCCAGATGCTTTCCAACGATATCGCCACGCTGCTGGATAGCGATAGCGTTAAGAGCGGCGCCGCCAAGGAACTGGGCCTCACCGATCTGGATGACTACAAGGTGTCTGTTTCCTCCGAGACCACCACGCGTGTCATTACGCTTTCGGTTACCGGCACCGATGCCAAGGAGACGGCTGAGGTCGCAAAGGCCATAGCTAGCTCGGTGAGTACGGTCGCTCAGAACGTCGGCGCTGCCCAGAGCATCAACGTTATCGACGAGGCTAAGACCCCCGAAGCCCCCAGCGGCCCCAAGCGCACGCTGTATATTGCCGTCGCGTTCCTCGCCGGTATCTTTATCGCAGTCGCCTATGTCGTTTTGGCAGACATGCTCAATACCCGCATCCGCGGTGCCGAAGAGGCGGAAGAGCTCCTGGGCATTCCCGTTGTTGGCCGAATTCCGGCTATGAAAGGTGGTAAATAGGCATGGCTAAGGCAAAGAACACCGATAAGCTCGTTGTACAGAATGCCGCCAAGACCCTTCTGGCCAACATCCGCTTTGCGAGCGTGGACGACCCCATTCGCACCATTACCGTCACGTCCTCGATTCCCAACGAGGGCAAGTCTACGGTTTCCATCAACCTTGCCCAGGCTATCGCCACGAGCGGCAAGTCCGTGCTCCTGGTCGAGGCCGATATGCGCCGCAGGTCCCTTTCCGATATGCTCGGCGTTCGTTCGCGCGGCGGACTCTATGCGGTCCTTTCCGAGCAGATCTCCATTGACCAGGCAATTGTCGAGACGGGTCAGAAGAACTTCTACTTCCTCGATGCCGAGCCGCATATTCCCAATCCTGCCGACATCATCGTCTCTCACCGCTTTGCCAAGCTGGTAAAGGCACTGTCCGCCAAGTTCCAGTACGTCATCTTTGATGCTCCCCCGGTCGGCACCTTCATCGATGCTGCCGAGATCGCAAGTCTGACCGACGGTGCGCTTTTTGTCGTGCGTGAGGATTTCACCAAGCGCGAGGAGGCGCTCAACGCCATCGGTCAGCTTAAGAAGTCCGAGAAGGTCAAGCTCATCGGTACCGTTATGAACTACTGCGAGACCGAGACCAGCGAGTACTACTACTCCTACTACACCAAGGACGGTAAGAAGGTGAAGAAGGGCTCCGACGATCAGGGGACTTCCAAAAAGGGCATCTTCACCAACCGAGCAAACGTTTAGTTGATTAAGGCTGACCTATGCGTGACATTCATTGCCATATCTTGCCGGGTGTAGACGACGGCGCCGCCGATCTCGATGAGAGCTTGGCGATGCTCGAGGCTGCCAAGCGGGCCGGTGTAACCAGAATCGTTTGCACTCCTCACTGCCGTGATCCCTATTTTGATTACGACAAGATGTGGGATGCCTTTGAACTGTTGCGTGATAACGCTGACGGTTTTCCGCTCCAGATGGGCTTCGAGGTCAACCATCGAAAGCTCGTTGAGCTTGGTATCGATGCCGCGGAGCACTTGCATTTCGATGGGACCAACGAGTTTCTGCTCGAGCTTTCGACGCATGCCGATGCGTATGCGTTTAGAGAGTACGAGAACACGATTTACGATTTGCAGTGCCGTGGCTACCAGGTGATCATCGCTCATCCTGAGCGCTATCGTGCGGTTCAAAAGGATGTAAGCGTGGCGGAGCGCCTGGTCGATATGGGCTGCAAGCTGCAGGCTTCGGCGGACTTTATTGCCGGCGGTCGCTTTGGTCGCGAGAAAAAGCCGGCACAGCGCCTGTTCGATCAGAACCTGTACAGCTTCATCGCGAGCGATGCCCATAACGTGGGTCATTACGATTGCCTGGCGAAGGCTCGCGCGAAGTTTAGCGTGCGCGGAGCTCATTTTCGCTAAAATCTGTCCCTAACGTTCGCATTGAATGAAAGGGCAGCCATGGATATCCAACTTAAGACGGGATGCTTTGATGACGCGGCGTTGGTGCGCCGCGTCGTTTTTATGGACGAGCAGGGCTACGAGAATGAGTTCGACCAGATCGATGAGGCTTCTGACTGCATTCATGTGACGCTGTACGTGGATGGTCAACTCGCCGGTTGCTCGCGCGTGTTTCCCGAGGAGCTGGGGCGCACGGCAGATGCAGAGGCTCCGGTTTCGCCGGCGTGCGACTTGGACGAAGGCGTCGCAGCGGGGGAGACCTACATTATGGGGCGCGTTGCCGTGCTGCCGAGCATGCGCCGTCGCGGTTTGGCGAGCAAGATTGTCGAGGCCAGTGATACGTGCGCGCGTGATGCCGGCGCCAAGCTTATTAAGCTGCATGCGCAGGAATACGTGCTGCCGCTCTATGTAAAGGCGGGCTACACGCAAATTGCCCCGGTAGATTACGAAGACGAAGGCCAGCCCCACGCCTGGATGGCCAAGCGCGTAGATGGCAGATAGGGACGTTCCTTTTCTGCCGGCAGTTGGGGACACTCCTTGGCAATTGACGCATTGGAGCGCTCGGACATACAGTTTTTCGATTCCGTATGTATATATGCGCGTTAATGGGTTATAAAATCTAAGTCTGAACATAGCAGGTCTGCGATGCGGCTCGGGCGACCGGGCCGTTTTTGCGGACAGGGGTAGCGCGAAAGGACTGCACATGCGTCAATTTAAGACCGAGAGCAAAAAACTGCTCGACCTCATGATCAACTCCATCTACACCAATAAGGAAATCTTCCTGCGCGAGCTTATCTCTAACGCGAGCGACGCCGTCGACAAGCTCAACTTTAAGAGCCTGCAGGATCCGAGCGTCAAGATCGACCAGGGCGACCTGGCTATTCGCGTTTCCTTTGATAAAGACGCCCGCACCATTACCATCTCGGATAACGGCATTGGCATGACCGCCGAGGAGCTCGAGTGCAATCTGGGCACCATCGCCCATTCCGGCTCCGAGGAGTTTAAGACCGAGAACGCCGAGCAGCAGGGCTCCGATGTCGACATCATCGGTCAGTTTGGCGTGGGCTTCTACTCGGCTTTTATGGTCGCCAGCCATGTGAAGGTCGTCAGCCGCGCCTATGGCGAGGATGTCGCCCATGTGTGGGAATCCGACGGTCTTGAGGGCTACACCATCGAGGACGGCGAGCGCGCCGAGCACGGTACCGATGTCATCCTGACGCTGCGCGAGAACGAGAAGCTCGATGCCGACGGCGAGGCCGAGACCTACGATCGCTTCCTGACCGAGTGGGGTCTCAAGAGCCTGATTCAGCAGTACAGCAACTATGTGCGCTACCCGATTCAGATGATGGTGTCCAAGAGCCGCCAGAAACCCAAGCCCAAGGACGCTGGTGACGACTACAAGCCCGAGTACGAGGACTATCAGGAGCTCGAGACCGTCAACTCCATGACGCCGATCTGGAAAAAGCGCAGCTCCGACGTTGAGCAGAAGGATTACAACGAGTTCTACAAGTCTACGTTCCACGACTTTGACGATCCTGCGCGCACCATCAGCTTCCACGCCGAGGGCACGCTCGAGTATGACGCCCTGCTGTTTGTGCCGGGACGCGCGCCGTTCGATCTGTACAGCAAGGACTACGAGAAGGGTCTGGCGCTCTACAGCTCCAACGTCCTGATCATGGAGAAGTGCGACGACCTGCTGCCCGACTACTACAACTTTGTCCGCGGCGTCGTGGATTCCGCCGACGTGTCGCTCAACATCTCGCGCGAGACGCTGCAGCAGAACCGTCAGCTCAAGGCCATCGCCAAGCGTGTGGAAAAGAAGATTACCGCCGACCTTGAGGATATGCGCGACAACGACCGCGAGGCCTACGAGAAGTTCTTTGAGAACTTTGGCCGCGGTCTTAAGTACGGCATCTACTCGAGCTATGGCATGAAGGCCGATGAGCTCGCCGACCTGTTGCTGTTCTGGTCTGCCAAGGAACAGAAGATGATTACCCTGGCCGAGTATGCCAAGGGCATGCCCGAGGATCAGAAGGCCATCTACTACGCCGCCGGTGACTCGCGTGAGCGCTTGGCCAAGATGCCCGTGGTAAAGGGCGTGCTCGACCGCGGCTATGACGTGCTGCTGCTGACGCAGGATGTGGATGAGTTCACGTTCCAGGCCATGCGTGAGTACGTTGCTGCCGATATGCCTAAGATCTACGAGGACGATGCAGCCCGCGAGGCTGCCGAAAAGGCCGTGGCCGACGGTGCCGAGCCCGAGGTCGAGGATCGTCATCTGGAGCTCAAGAACGTCGCGACCGGTGATCTTGACCTGGCGACCGAGGACGAGAAGAAGGAGGCCGAGGACGCCACCAAGGAAAACGAGGACCTCTTTAGCGCTATGAAGGAGGCGCTCGGCGACAAGGTCGAGAAGGTCGCCGTCTCTGCGCGCCTGACCGATGCCCCCGCTTGCATCACCACCGAGGGCCCGCTTTCGCTCGAGATGGAGAAGGTACTCCAGAAGGGTCCCGAGGGCGCACCCGATGGTATGCCCAAGAGCCAGCGCGTGCTCGAGCTCAACGCCAAGCACCCGGTCTTTGCCAAGCTCGTCGCTGCCCAGAAGGCAGGCGACGCCGACAAGATCAAGCAGTACTCTGGTCTGCTCTACGATCAGGCCCTGCTGGTCGAGGGCATCCTCCCCGAGGACCCCGTAGCCTTCGCGGCGGCTGTTTGCAACTTGATGTAGTTCGGGGATACGGCACCGTAACTAGATTAGAACGAGAGTGGATAATCTCCCACTTTTGGCTCGAATGCGGGCTTGAAGTGAGAGATTTTCCACTCTCGTTTCCTTTTGAATGATCCCTCCGTCCCCAAGGGATCATTTATTTGTGCGGGTTGTGGTTTTGTGACCTGCTGAAATTTAGGATACTGTACATCTGTACGTTAACTCATCTTCGTAGTATATTGCTACCCGCAAAACTCAATACCATTGTGCTCTGAGACGCTAAAGCGCTTACGTACAATGGTTATCGATAGTACGATTCGATTCAACGACAGGATGGATGGTCCAAGCGTGAGTCTCGGCAGCAAACTATCCAATGCAAAGGTGTCCTTTGCGATCTTTAAGCGCGACATTAAGCGACTGCTTGTGAACCCCGTCGCCTTGGTGGTTACCCTTGGCGTGTGCGTTATTCCCTCGCTGTATGCCTGGTACAACATCGTGGCCAACTGGGATCCGTACGGAAATACCCAGGGTATCAAGATTGCCATCGCCAACAACGATCGGGGCACCCAAAACGACTTGGTGGGCGAGCTCAACGCGGGCGACAAAGTGGTCGACCAGCTCAAGGAGAATCATCAGTTGGGCTGGACGTTCGTCGACTCGACGGCCGATGCCAAGGAGGGCGTCGAGAGCGGCGAGTACTATGCCGCTATCGTGATTCCCAAGAACTTCTCGGATAACCTGGTTTCGATGCTCGACGGCAACTACCATCAACCCAAGCTCACGTACTACGTCAATGAGAAGAAGAGCGCCATTGCGCCCAAGGTTACCGATACCGGTGCAAACACCATCGAGGAGCAGATCAACTCGGAATTTGTCTCTACGGTAGGCAAGACTGTTGCCGGTATCGCCAAGGATGCCGGTGTCGATTTAAAGGACAAGGCAACCCAGACTCAGGACTCGCTGGCAAGTTCGGTGTCCGAGGCGTCCGACACCTTGGGCGAGGTGCGCGATTCGATTGGCGATATGAATGCCGCCATCGATAAGACGAGTGGCGCTATCGCCTCGGCTGATGCGGCACTTGCCGGCTTGCAAGGCCAGGCACCGTCGCTGACGCAGGCGATCTCCCAGGGCAACGACCTGCTGAGCGAAGCTCGCACCACGGCGGGCAACTCCATCACCTCGCTCTCCAAGGCGCTCTCGGAAGGCAGCCTTGCGCTCACCAAGACGTCGGCCTCTGCGAACGCTGCCATCGGCAAGCTGACGGGCGCGGTCACATCTACGACCACCCGTATCGACAACTCGCTCGAGTCTCTTCAAGCGACGATCGACCACAATAAGGCCGTTATCGGGCACTTGGAGATTCTCGCCAATGACACGTCGACAGGTTCCGAGGAAATTGACGCGCGCATTGTATCGACCATCGATTTGCTTCGAGAGCAGAATGAAAAGCTTCAGAGCATCAAGGACGGTCTGTCCGCGCAGTCGAGCGCCATGGCGAATGACGCAGCGGCTGTTTCGGGTGCCAGTGACGCTATCAATAACGCAATTCATACCGGTGCGACCAACCTTGGCCAAGCCCAGACGGACTTGGGCCAAAACGCGCTGCCGAAGGCCTCGAGCGCGCTCGACTCTTTTGCTGCCGTTTCGGGCGACCTGACCGGTATCGTCTCGGGTATGACACCTACACTTGCAAATGCGCGCGGCACGTTGGCGCAGCTTAGCGCTACGCTCGGCCAGGCCAAGACCACGCTGTCCCAGACCGATTCCTCGCTTGCCAAGGTCCAGGACAAGCTTGCAACCGCCGCCAATGACATCGCGGCGCTGCAGACCTCCGAGTCCATGGGCGAGCTGGCCGATCTGATGGGCGTCGATGTCAATGACGTGGCAGATTTCATGGCGTCTCCGGTTGAGTTGACGTCCAAGTCAATCTATCCGGTCAAGAGCTTTGGCTCGGGCATCGCTCCCTTCTACACCAATCTGGCGCTTTGGGTGGGCGGCTATGTGCTCATCGCCATTTACAAGCTCGAGGTCGACCGTGAAGGTGTTGGCAGCTTTACGGCGCGCCAAGGCTACTTTGGCCGCTGGTTGCTCATGGTGATCCTGGGCGCGTTGCAGGCCATCATCGTTACGGTAGGCGATCTGGTGATTGGCGTGCAGTGCGTCAGCCCGCTGCTGTTCGTGCTGGGCGGCATCGCCATTTCGTTCACCTACGTCAATATCATCTATGCGCTGTCCACCACGTTTAAGCATATCGGCAAGGCTATCGGCGTCATTCTCGTCATCGTGCAGATCCCGGGTTCGTCGGGCATGTACCCCATCGAGATGATGCCCGGCTTCTTCCAGTGGCTGCACCCGCTGCTGCCCTTTACCTACGGCATCAATCTGCTGCGCGAGACGGTCGGCGGCATGTATTCGTTCAACTACCTGTTTAACCTGTGCATTCTGGGCGTGTTCTTGATCGTGGCGCTCTTTATCGGCCTGCAGCTGCGTCCGCTGCTGCTCAACCTTAACCTGCTCTTTGATAAACAGCTCTCCACGACCGGTATGATGATTTGCGAGTCCAACGACCTGCCGCGCCAGCGCTACTCGCTGCGCACGGCCATGCGCGTCATGCTCGATTCCGATTCGTACCGTCGCGAACTGCTCGATCATGCGGTCGCCTTTGAACATCGCTACCCGTACTACATCAAGGGCGGTTTTGCCGCCGTGGTGGGCGTTCAGGTCCTGCTCTTTGTCCTGTCGACGGTTCTCGATATCGACAATAACGGCAAGATCATCCTGCTTGTCATTTGGATCATCTCGGTTATTGCCATCTGCGGCTGGCTTATCAATATCGAATATATCCGAGCGAGCCTCAATACCCAGATGCGCATCTCGGCGCTTTCGGATGAGGACCTGCGTCGCGAGATGCGCGAACACACGGCCGCCATTCCTGCCGCCCGCCACATGTTTGGCCTCAACGCCAGCGAGCGTGGTGCCAAGGGCGGCGATCAGTCCACGGGCCGCTTGCCGCATATCGGCTCGCACCATAAATCTCAGGGCAGCGACAGCACAGCCACAAATGATGGAGATACCACCGCGCTTGGCAAGCACTCCAAAGGAGGTGAGGCATAAATGAAGAACATCCTGCATCTGTTTAAGCGCGATGTCCAAAACGTGTCTCGCTCCGTGATCGGCTTGGTTGTCGTGATGGGCCTCATTATCGTACCGTGTCTGTACGCGTGGTTTAACATCGCCGGCAGCTGGGATCCGTACGGCAACACCGGCAATCTTAAGATCGCCGTGGTCAACACCGATGAGGGTTACGAGAGCGATTTGATCCCCGTCGAGGTTAACGTGGGCGAAAACGTGACCGCCACCCTACGCGGCAACGAGAGCTTCGATTGGGTTGTGCTCAACAATCGCGAAAAGGCTATCGAGGGCGTTAAGTCGGGCGCGTACTATGCTGCCGTCGTTATCCCCAAAACGTTTAGCGCTGACATGATGACGCTTTTCTCGACCGACGTGAAACACGCTGATATCGAGTTCTATGAGAACCAGAAAGCCAACGCCATCGCGCAGATCGTGACCGAGAAGGGTTCGAGCGCCGTTCAAAGCCAGGTTAACGAAACTTTTACCGAGACCATTACGAGCATCGGTCTTAAGACGGTGTCCAGCCTGCTCGATTACATGAGCACCGACCAGGTGGGTAACTTTATCGCCAACCTGTCCTCGACGCTCGGCGATTCGATTGAGGACCTGCGAGACGTTCGGGCAAATGCTTCGTCGCTGGCGGGCATTTTGAGCTCCACGTCCGATTCGCTGACGTCGGCGAGCGGCATGCTCAAGCAGACGGGCACGGTCGATGAGTCAACGAAGCAGCTGATGGAGCATGTCAAGAGCGGTATTAGCGATTCCAAGGAAGCGCTGAAGGACGCCAACGACGCCATCAATGCCGCGATTGACGGAAGCGCGGGCTCGTTTGACAACGTGTCCGCCGAGCTTGCGAAGGCATTTGATGCCGCGAATCAACATGTCGACCTTACAGTGTCCCAGCTCAACGATGCCGCGGCGGCGCTCAACACGCGTGCCGACGATATCGACGCCACGGCCGACCAGCTCCGCAGCTTTGCCGATCAGGTGACTGACGAAAAACTCCAGGACAGCCTCAAGTCTGTGGCAACATCGCTGAGCAGGATTGCTGTGGAGTATCGCAACAACGCCAAGGACTTGACGGCCACCGCGAAGTCTCTCTCTGACAGCATGGCAGAGGTTAATAAGTCGCGTGCCGAGGTCGATCAGGCAATCGCGGATGCCAAGGCTGGTATCTCGGGCGCCAAGACTGACTACGACTCTACGTTTTCGGCCAAGGCAAAGGAGCTCAAGAAGACCATCTCGGGCGTTTTGGATTCGCTGAACGGTATTTCGAACGATCTGGATAGTGCTGTTGCTGGCCTGACCGACGCATCCGGTTCGCTGGCAAAGGGCCTCTCCAAGGCTGCAAAGCTGGTTAACAAGGCTTCTGATCAGCTGGGCGAGGCGTCGGACAAGATCAGCGCGTTTAAGGACGAGCTCGACGGCGCCTTGATGTCGGATGACCTCGCTACGATCAAGACGATGATCGGCAATGATCCCGAGGGTCTGGCTGTGTCGCTTTCCGGCCCCGTCGCGCTCGACCGCAAGCCGGTCTATCCGATTCGTAACTACGGTTCGGCCATGGCACCGTTCTACACAATTCTGTCGCTCTGGGTCGGCTCGATCGTGCTGGCGGCCATGATGAAGGTCTCGGTTGACGATGAGCTCATCAACGAGCTCATCCCCGTGCGCCTGCACGAGATCTACCTGGGCCGCTACCTGTTCTTTGGCGGTCTGGCCCTGCTGCAGGCAACGCTCGTGTGCGCGGGCGACATCCTGTTCTTTGGCATCCAGTGCGACGACCCGCTGCAGTTTGTGCTGGCGGGCTGGGTCGCGAGTCTCGTGTTCTCCAATATCGTCTACACGCTTACGGTTTCGTTTGGCGATATCGGCAAGGCGCTCGCCGTCGTGCTGTTGGTCATGCAGGTCGGCGGTTCGGGCGGCACGTTCCCCATCGAGATGACCGGTCCCGTGTTCCAGGCGATCTATCCGTTCCTGCCGTTTACTCATGGCATCAACGCCATGCATGCCGCTATGGCCGGCGCCTACCACATGGAGTACTGGATTGAGCTGGGCATTCTGGCGAGCTATCTGATCCCGTCGCTGGCCCTGGGCGTCGTCTTCCGCCGCCCGGTCATCAAAGCCAACGACTGGATCATCGAAAAACTGGAGTCAACCAAATTGATTTAGTTCAGCAACGTAAACGCCGTCGGAACATCGAGATCTTCCAACCCGATGCTTTAGCGTAGTGAATTGCACGGGCTGCTTGGTTGTTGCTACAGTAGCGGGGCGTGCCGGGGGTCCGGTGCGCCCTGCTTTTATTTGACCATGAGGCGGCACGCAGCCATACGCGTGCGGACACCACGCCCAGATTGAGTGTGAGGATGTTCCATGGCCCAATACGCTGCCAACGAAATCGAAAACATGCCCGATAGCCCTGTCGCACGGGAGGACCTGGGCGCCGGCGGCACCTCCCGCGGCGCCGGCGCGCGTTCCCCGTTCTTCTGGAAGGTCTTGCTGCTATCGGTGGCGGTCATCTGGGGCTATTCCTTTACCACCATGAAAGATGCGCTCGACACCATTCCGGTGTTCGAACTGCTCTATATTCGTTTTCTTCCGGCTTCGCTGGTTATGTTCGCCATCTTCCACAAACGCATCATCGCGCACTTTAATGCCCGCAACCTTATCGTCGGACTTGGTATGGGCGCACTTATGTGGGGCGCGTACGGTTTGCAGACGATTGGCCTGGCACAGACCACGGCGGGCAAGAGTGCATTTTTGACGGGTACCTATTGCATCTTCGTGCCGTTTGCGAGCTACGTCCTAAGCGGCGAAAAGCTTACTCGTTACAACTTGGGCGCCGCGTTGCTGTGCCTGGCGGGCATTGGTCTGGTGGCGCTCGATAGCGTCGAGTTCAATGTCGGCGATGTCATCACACTGGGCGGTGCGGTCTTCTTTGCCATCCAGATGGCGGTGACCGCCAAGTATGGCCGCAAGATGGACATCAACGTCATCACGTTTTGGATGTTTGTGGGCAACGGCGTGCTGAGCCTGATCTCGTCGCTGTTATTCGAGACCCAAGCGCCGCTGTCCGTGTGGACGCCGAGCTTTATCGGTGTGATGGCGTTTCTATCGGTGGGCTGTACGTGTGTGGCTCTGCTCATCCAAAACGTCGGCCTGGCGCATGTCCCGGCCTCAACGGGCTCGCTGCTCCTTTCGATGGAGTCGCCTTCGGGTGTGCTGTTCTCGGTGCTGCTGATGGGGGAGGCGCTCACCTCGCGCCTGCTCGCCGGCTTCGCGCTCATCTTTCTTTCGATTATCTTGAGCGAGACGCATTTCGATTTTTTGCGTCGAAAGCCGCGTCCGCAATTGTAAACAATTTGTTGCGCCGCCTCCCGGGGCGGCATTTTTTATGCGTCGCCCTTAAAGTAGTACCTTGCACTTTACGCTATCAAAGTGCTTGCTGCAAAAACGTTACTGGAGGGCATCTATGGCACCAGCACTGTCCGATCTTCAACCGCAATCAGCGCCCAAGGCCACCGCGGCGGCGCAGACCGCTATCGGTGACGGTCTTGTTGCAGAAGCTCAGGCTTTTGCAGACGAGCTCGCTGCGTGGCGACACGATTTACATCAGATGCCCGAGCTGGGTAATAGCCTCCCGCAGACCTCTACGTATATCCAAGCGCGCCTGACCGAGATGGACATCCCATTTGCTACGCTCGTCGATGGTTCCTGCGTTGTGGGCCTTGTCGGCGCCGGTGCCGCCGCGGCCCAAGGCAATGGCATCTGCACGAATGAGCAGGCCGGTACGGTCATCATGCTGCGTGGCGACATGGACGCCCTGCCCGTTGCCGAGGAATCCGGCGAGCCCTTTGCATCCACCAACGGCTGCATGCACGCTTGCGGTCACGATATGCACGCGACGGCGCTGCTTGGTGCGGCTCGTATGCTCAAAGCGCGCGAGGCAGAGCTTGTTGATGCCAACGCTACGGTCAAGTTGCTGTTCCAGCCGGGCGAGGAAACCTTTGAGGGTGCCCGCGCCGCCATCGCCGACGGTCTGCTGCAGAACCCGCGTCCTCAGGTCGCCTTTGCCATGCATGTCAATAGCCAGTCGCCGCTCGGCCTGGTGCTCTACGGCAGCCCGGCGCTCTCGGGCGTGTACGGTTTTCGTATCACGCTTCAGGGCAAGGGCGGCCATGGCTCGAGCCCCGAGATTTGCATCGACCCCATCACGGCCGGCGTGCATGTGCATCTGGCGCTCCAGGAGCTTATCGCTCGCGAAGTGCCGGCGGCCAAGGAGGTCGCACTGACCGTGGGTAAGTTTGCCGGTGGCCAAGCGGCCAACGTCATCCCAGATACCTGCGTGCTCGAAGGCACGCTGCGCGGCTTTGACGTCGAGCTCATGGAGCACCTCAAGACCCGCATCGCGGAG
The DNA here is from genome assembly GCA_905215825.1 of uncultured bacterium. Lineage (GTDB taxonomy): Bacteria > Actinomycetota > Coriobacteriia > Coriobacteriales > Coriobacteriaceae > Collinsella. Next base: position 7,629 of record CAJMRO010000010.1, on the reverse strand, counting down.
GTCGTAAACGGCGTTGCCACAACATATCGTACGTCGGCGACCATCGAGACGCTTTCGGATGTTCCGCCGCTTGTACTCGACAGCGATATGACTCAGGTGTCGCTTGGCTACGTGGGCGCAGTGCTGCCCAAGGCGGCTTTCTTGCCGCTTTTCCATGCCATGGCGAGTGAGGACTTCGCGCTTATCTCGAGCGAGATTCCGAGTGCGTACTTTACCGTGGGCGCGGCCGTAACCGACACGGACGAACACTTTGCCCAGCACCATCCCAAGGCACGTTTTAACGATGCCGAGCTGCCGCTCGGTGCTGCGGCTTATACCGCCGTCGCTTTGGGCTATATCGCCGACCACCGGTAGCACCCAACCTTGCCTTTCAAGCCTGCGGGCATGGCCGTAAGGCCTATGCCCTTGTCTTTCAAGGCAATCTTGGGCACTACCGGCGCCCGGCGCCGGCTATTCGTTTGTTAAATAAGGAGCAGTATGCCCCAGCAGCGTAAGTTCTTCCCCGGCTGGCTCGTGGTGGCCTCCGGCTTCGTGATCATGGCCACGTGCTACACGATTTTCGTCAACTGCATGAGCCTGTTCCAGCCGCTCATCGTCAGCGACTTGGGAATATCTCTTGCGCAGTACAACATCTCCAATGCGATCTCTACCGTGGTGAGCGTTATCGGATCGCTTGTCATTGGCCATGTTGCCGATAAGGTGAGTGGCCGCGTATTGGGCTCGCTCACCGTTATCGCTACCTCTGCCGTTCTTGCCAGCATGAGCTTTGTCGGTGAGCTGTGGCAGGTCTACGTGCTCTTTGCCGTTTCGGGCTGCTTCGCTGTGGCCTCGACCCGCCTGCTCATCAGCCTAGTGACCGCCAACTGGTTTACCGCCAAGCGAGGCCTTGCCATTTCCATCGCACTTTCGGGCTCGGGCTTTGGCGGCGCTATTCTGTCTCCCATCGTGAGCTCGCTTATCGTGGGCGTTGGCTGGCGTTCCGCCTTCCTGGTGCTCGCGGCTATCTGCATGGTGGCGGCGCTGCCCATCCGCGTCCAAGCAGTTTGGCATGGCCGACCTCGGCAAGGTCACGGGTACCATCACCTCGCTCGAGATGGTCGGCGGCACCGTGGGCGCCATTGTCTCGGGCGTGCTGTTCGACGCCACGGGCTCCTTTGCGAGCACCTGGATCGTGTGCTTGGCGTGCTCCGTGGTCATGCTCGTGTTCCTGCTGGTATCCGAGCCCATCGCCGCCAAGCTGCGCGCGAGCGTGGCGGGGGAGTAAGCACGCTGCCGCGTTTGCCGGCTCACCCAACTCTGCCCGCGGCGGTCTTGGGAGCCGAATGGATGCTCGTACCATCATTCGGTTTCCAAGGTCGCCGCAGGCCAAAGGACGATCCCTATTCCTCCGTCCCCAAGGAATCACGTGATCCGAAGGGGACGGAGGAAAAGGGATCACAAACAGCGGCGGCGCGTCTGGCCGAACGAGTCCCCATACCCTCGTTCGGCCAGACGCGCCACCGCTGTTTGTGTTTGTGCCGTATAATGACCGTTACCTATGACGCGATACAAAAGAAAGGTGTTTGCCCATGCAGGCACAGAAGGCGGAGGGAACCCGCGACCTTATCGGCGCCGAGATGCGCGCCTGGCAAAAGATGCAGCAGATTGCGGCCGGCGTGTTCGAGCCGTTTGGTTTTAAACCCATCGAGACGCCCGCGATCGAGCAGGTGGACGTGTTTGTCCACGGTATCGGCCAGTCGACCGACGTTGTGCGCAAGGAAATGTTCCGCGTGTTCAGCGGTGCCAACCTGGAGCGCGTCTTTACCGAGGGCACCGACACCAAACTCAAGCCCAAGCAGCGCCTGGCGCTTCGCCCCGAGGGCACGGCCGGCGTGGTGCGCGCCGTCGTGGAGAACAACCTGGTGCCCCAGGGCTCCACGCCGTTTAAGGCGTACTACGCCGAGGCCATGTTCCGCGGCGAGCGTCCCCAGAAGGGCCGCCTGCGCCAGTTCCACCAGGTGGGCATCGAGTGGCTCGGCGCTCCCGATCCGGCGGCAGACGCCGAGTGCATCATCATGCTCATGGAGTTCTACAAGCGCCTGGGCTTCGATCTTTCCAAGCTTCGTCTGCTCATCAACTCGATGGGTGACGCCCAGTGCCGTCCGGCTTATCGCGAGCAGGTTAAGCAGTTCATCCTCGATCACGCCGACGAGATGTGCGATGAGTGCCGCGAGCGCGCCGAGCTCAACCCGCTGCGTGCCTTTGACTGCAAGAACGACCACTGCCGCGAGATCATGGCCGAGGCTCCGCTGATGGGTGACAACCTGTGCGATGAGTGCCGCGAGCACTACGAGCAGGTCAAGCGCTATCTGGATGCCGCCGGTATCGAGTATGTCGAGGATCCCACCTTGGTGCGCGGCCTGGACTACTACACCCGTACTGTCTTTGAGGTCGAGGCCCCTGGCGCCGGCGTCGGCTCCATCGGCGGCGGCGGCCGCTACGATGGCCTGGTCGAGCTCGAGGGTGGCAAGCCCACGGCGGGCGTCGGCTTTGCTGTCGGTTTTGAGCGCGCCCTGCTGGCCCTGCAGGCCTTTGGCAGCGATTTGGGTGCCGATGAGGCCCCGTGCGTCTATGTCGCCAACGCCGGCAAGGAGCTGCGTCAGAACGTCTTTGCCATTACGCAGGAGCTTCGCGCCGCAGGTATCGTGACCGAGGCCGACTATCAGGGTCGTTCGCTCAAGGCCCAGTTTAAGCAAGCCGATAAGGTAGGCGCCAAGCTCATCTTGGTCCTGGGTGGCGACGAGCTTGCCGCCGGCAAGGTCAAAGTGCGCGACATGCAGAGCCATGACGAGGTGCTCGCCGATCTGGACAACGTCGTCGAGGCGGTTCGCGAGCGCCTGTAGCGCATCTTTTTGAGCTTCGGGCCTGCTAACGTGCCCTGCTCATGGAGAGCGATTGTTACGGGGGTGTTTCGCTTTTATGCGGAATGCCCCCGTTTACGTATGCCGCCCACCGAGAAATACGACCATTTAGGGCAAAAACCTTTGCAATGCAGAAAATACTTTTGTGTGGTAAAGCGCAATCAGTGTCGAAAGTATTTCTCAAGCGCCTATAATGAATACCGCATGTTACGTGCATAGAAGGAGGAATGGGAGGAAACGTGGCTGAGAACCTAAGCAACCAGTCTGTACCCGAAGCCGCGGCGCGCGTCGCTGCCGTGGTCAACCGCCTCGTTAACCGAATCGGCTCGAATGCCGAGTCCAGGGAGCGTCTCGCCGAGATCGAGATCCCCGAGGAGCTGCGCGACAATCTGGCGCTGTTCTTGCGCCTGGAGCGCCGTGTGCTTAGCGAGTATGATCCCGAGATCGCGGACCTGTTCGACAAGATTTTGACAGCCGAGATTGTGGTCAATGCCGGCAACCCCGGTACCTGCGCTGCCGACGAAGCCGTCGACGAGCAGGGCGTGCCCACCGCCGACGAGCCCACTGCCGTGGCATTTCGTGAGGTCGTCGATTTGATCGACAGCCTGCCGCTCGATAAGCAGCAGGTCATCGTTCGCGCCTTTACGAGCTTTTTCCATCTGGCAAACCTGTCGGAGGAGAACTACCGTGTGGCGCAGCTGCGCGAGCGCGAGGCCGGTGCGTCGACCGATACCGAGGTCGATCCTGCCAACGAGCTTACCGTTGCCTATCACCAGCTGGTGAATGAGCTGGGTGTCGAGGGTGCCAACGAGCTGCTCGACAAGCTCGAGTTCCACCCTGTCTTTACCGCACATCCCACCGAGGCCCGTCGTAAGGCCGTCGAGGGCAAGATCCGCCGTATCTCCAACCTGCTGGAGGAGCGTCCGCGTCTGGGCGGCTCCGACCTGGTGGAGAACGAGCGCCATATGCTGCAGGAGATCGACGCCCTGGTGCGTACGAGTCCCATCGCGCTCAAGAAGCCCACGCCGGTCGAGGAAGCCGATACCATCATCGACATCTTCGATAACACGCTGTTCGACGTTATCCCCGTTATCTATCGTCGTTTTGACGATTGGGTGCTGGGCGACAAGGCCGGTACTGTGCCGCCGCTGTGCCCGGCGTTCTTCCATCCCGGCAGCTGGATCGGTTCCGACCGCGACGGTAACCCCAACGTCACCGCCAAGGTGAGCCGTGAGGTCGCCGCCAAGTACTTTACGCACATGGTGCTCAAGCTCGAGGACAAGTGCCGCCACATCGGCCGCAACCTCACGCTCGAGGCTACCTACAGCAAGCCGTCGGCCGAGCTCATTAACCTGTGGAACCATCAGGTCGAGATGAGCCCTCGTTACACGGCCCGCGCCGAGCTGATCTCCGAGCACGAGCCGCATCGCGCCGTCATGCTCGTCATGGCCGACCGCCTGAACGCCACCGTCCGTCGTATCACCGACACCATGTACCACAGCGCCGACGAGTTCCTGGATGACCTGCGCGTCGTCCAGCGTTCGCTGGCCGCCTGCGGTGCCGTCCGTGCTGCCTACGGCCCGGTCCAAACCATCATCTGGCAGGTCGAGTCCTTCGGCTTCCATATGGTCGAGATGGAGTTCCGTCAGCACTCCGTGGTGCATGCCCGCGCCCTTAAGGATATCCACGAGAACGGTATCCATGGCGACCTGCAGCCCATGACGCGCGAGGTCATCGATACCTTCCGCGCTATCGGCTCCATCCAAAAGCGCTACGGCAAGAAGATGGCGCACCGCTACATCATCTCGTTTACCAAGAGCGCTCAGCATGTGGCCGACGTCTTTGAGCTGGCGCACCTGTCCTTTGCACACGAGGAGGATGTCCCCGAGCTCGACGTGATCCCGTTGTTCGAGCAGCTCGAGGACCTCGAGGGCTGCGTCGACGTGCTCGATCAGATGCTTACGCTGCCCGTGGTGCAAAAGCGCCTTGCCCAGACCAACCGCCGCATGGAGGTCATGCTGGGCTATTCCGACTCTTCCAAGGATGCCGGTCCTACCACGGCCATGCTCGCGCTGCACTCCGCGCAGGAGCGCATCGCCAAGTGGGCAGAGAAGAACGATATCGACCTGGTGCTCATGCACGGTCGCGGCGGTGCCGTGGGCCGTGGCGGCGGCCCGGCCAACAAGGCCGTGCTGGCGCAGCCCAAGGGTTCGGTCAACTGCTTCTTTAAGCTTACCGAGCAGGGCGAAGTCATCTTTGCCCGTTACGGCAACCGCACGCTGGCTCAGCGCCATGTTGAGTCCGTTGCCGCCGCAACGCTTTTGCAGTCGGCCCCGAGTGTCGAGAAGACCAACACCGAGACCACGCAGAAGTTCTGGGATATGGCCGAGAAGCTCAACACTGCAAGCCACGAACGCTATCTGGACCTGCTGAACACCGAGGACTTTACACCGTGGTTCTCGACCGTGACGCCGCTGACCGAGGTCGGTCTGCTGCCGATCGGCTCGCGTCCCGCCAAGCGCGGTCTGGGCGCCAAGTCGCTCGATGACCTGCGTACCATCCCGTGGATCTTCAGCTGGAGCCAGGCGCGCATTAACCTGGCCGCTTGGTACGGTCTGGGCACCGCCTGCGAGCAGCTTGGCGATCTTGACCAGCTCAAGGCTGCCTACCAGGAGTGGCCGTTCTTCCGCACCTTTATCGACAACATCGAGATGTCGATTGCTAAGACCGATCAGCGCATCGCCAAGATGTATCTGCATCTGGGCGACCGCGATGATCTGTCCAAGAAGGTCTTTACCGAGATGCAGCTCACCCGTAAGTGGGTCCTTGCCATCGTCGGTGATGAATGGCCGCTGCAGCGTCGTCGCGTGCTCGGCTGCGCCGTTCGCGTGCGTAACCCCTACGTCGACGCCCTGTCCATCGCCCAGGTCCGCGCCCTTCGCGAGGTGCGTATGAACCAGGACGAGATGGCCGAGGAGAAGAAGGCCGAAGAGGTGAAGAAGGTCGTCATCACGGGCAATGCCGTGACGGCGCCGCTGCCCGGGCGTATCATCGAGCTGAAGGTCAAGGTGGGCGATACGGTCAAGGCCGGCGACGAGATCGCAATCCTGGAGGCCATGAAGATGGAGAATGCCGTGACGACCGATTATGCCGGCACGGTGAAGCAGGTGCTGGTGCAGCCCGGCGAGAACGTGGCGACCGACGCCGTACTGGTCGAGATCGGATGATCCCCATCGGCACATTCGTCCGAAGAATGGGCAGCTGGCTGTATGTCGGTTGCCCTTTTTCGTGCGGTTTTATTATAAAACAGTATATTTGTACCATCAAATAATTAAACCTTAGACTTATGGCATTTCTAAAAGAATTCAAGGAGTTCGCCCTCAAGGGGAATGTGATGGACATGGCCGTCGGTGTGATCATCGGCGGTGCATTCGGCAAAATCGTCTCGTCGTTGGTGAACGACATCCTGATGCCGCCGATCGGAGCATTGCTCGGCAATGTGAACTTCACTGACCTGCGGCTCGACATTTCGAAGATCCGCGACATGTCGCAGGCCGTAGGCGAAGTCGTTAACGAGGTGACGACCGACGGTGTGAACATCGCCGGCAAGGCAGTCGAGACACTGGAACCGGTCTATTGGAACTACGGGGCTTTCATCCAGCAGTGCATCGACTTTACGATTCTGGCGTTCTGCGTCTTCATGATGGTGAAATTGATGAACCGCCTGATGAAGAAGAAGGAGGAGGCCCCTGCGCCCGCCGCCGAACCGGTGCTGTCCAAAGAGGAGCAGCTGCTCACCGAAATCCGCGATCTGCTCAAAGAGCAGAAGAAATAGGGGATATCATCCCGAAAAGAGGAGTCCGGCCTATTGGTCGGACTCTTTTTTGTGCGAGTACTCCTGCAGTACGTAGGTGGTGAAGATCGGGAAGAACATCATGCCCAGCGAGGGGAGCAGCACGCAGAATATCTTGCCGATGGCCGTCACGGGGAATATCTCGGCTCCGACGGTCGTGACGTTCATCCACGCCCACCACAGCGCGTTGCCGAAGCCGTGGAGCCTGCTGTTCACGAGTATTTCGTAATCGTAGAAGACCAGCGCCGAAATGTAGGTGAAGACGACCACGGTGAAGATGTAGGCGAAGAATAGTTTCCGGACCTTGTTGTCCACGAGCCACTGCACCACGACGTAAAATGCGAGGAACGCCCGCATCAGCGGCATGATGCCGATCAGCATGGCCCAGTAGCGGGGGAGTTCGGCGCCGCTCCAGTCGATGATGTTCAGATAGGGTATCGAAATCAGCAGTACGAGGAAATTGCGGGCGAAGAAGCGGCCTTTGCGCTCCGAGGCTGCCCACCGTACGAAGAAATCGCACAGGAACAGGATGCAGACCACGAGCTGGATGATCAGGTAGTTGCGTGAAAAGTGCATGTGGTCGCCGGCGATTATTTCCCACGAAATGGCGGCGAGCAGAACCACTCCAGCGATTACTTTGAGGATGCTCAGGCAGTTACGGATCTCCGTGCGTGTAGATTCTGACAGGGACATATTTTCGGTTTACGTGCACTCGGCTCAAAATCAGTGCCAAAGCATCGGAATGCGAATTTTCCGTCGATTTTTTGCCCGAAGATTTTGCACGATCGAAAATTTCTATTACCTTTGCACTCGCTTTAATAGCAATGGCGGGTTAGCTCAGCTGGTTAGAGCGCATGATTCATAATCATGAGGTCC
>CAJMRO010000009.1:0-35243 GCA_905215825.1 uncultured bacterium | reverse complement strand
GGCAAGGAGATATATTGCCAGACCGGAGGGGCGCCGTGGGCGGGAATCGCGCACTCCATATTTTGTTCACAAATGAATAGGTCCCTCAGTCGCATCACTGGGGTTAAAACTGAAGCATTGGCTTCTGATATTGGCGATGACCAGCTGTTTTATGAGTATTGAGACATCGGTCATCTCTGGAGCGCTACTTTACCCCAAAGGCATCAGCTATTTGTTTCCCATCGGTAAAAGGCGGGTTTTGTTCGCCAAGCGTTCTTATATATAGATAGATACGGGTTCGAACCCGTGCACCGGCAACAAAAAAGACGGCCAACCGAAGTTGACCGTCTCAACAATCTTTGGGTGGGCCGTCAGGGGTTCAGCCTGCTCCGCAGGCGGCCGCTGCGGCGCTTCGCGCCTTGCGCGCTGCGCTGGCAAACGCTCACGCGTTTACTCAGCTCCGCGCCCCGACGGGTTCGAACCCATGCCTTGGCAACAAAAAAGCGACCAACCGGAGTCGATCGCTTTCTATTCTATGGTGGGCCGTCAGGGGTTCGAACCCTGGACCTTGGGATTAAAAGTCCCCTGCTCTGCCAGCTGAGCTAACGGCCCGCGGGTGGCATTGTACCACGGTCTAGGACTATTCCCAACTCCATTGGCCGTTCTGGAAAATCACAACTTCACGTCCATCAGGCGTAATGCCCGTAATATCGATGTCGTCCGTGCCGATCATAAAATCGACGTGCGTGCTCGAGACGTTAACACCATGCTCCAGGAGCTCCTCCTTGGACATGTCGTACCCACCCTCGATGCATTCGGGGAAACCGACACCTAGCGCGAGATGGCAGCTAGCGTTCTCGTCATAGAGCGTATCGTAGAACAGAACACCACTTTCGCGGATCGGCGTGTTCTTGGAAATGAGCGCGACCTCTCCCAGGTGAGCAGCGCCCTCGTCAGTATCGATGATACTTGCGAGCGTTGCCTTGCCCACGCGGGCGTCGTAGCCCACCACGCGGCCGCCCTCGAACTTAATCCAAAAATCGTCGACTTTATTGCCGTGGTGGATGAGCGGCATGGCCGAGTACACGATACCGTCGGCGCGCATGCGATCGGGCGAAGTGAAGACTTCCTCGGTGGGAATGTTGGGGAAGAAGGGGTGCCCATCGGGCGTCTTGCCCTTGCCGCCGGCCCACTCGTGACCCTTCGTCATGCCAATCGTCAGATCGGTTCCATTTGCCGCGGTGTAATGCAGGCGGTCGAAACGATTGTCGTTCAGGAAACGCAGGTTCTTTTCGAATGCGGCGTCATGGAGTTCCCAGTCGCTCTCTGGGTCCTGGCCATCGGCGCGAGCGGTGTGCAGAATCGCATTCCACAGCTTATAGATTGCAACCTCATCGGCGTCTCCCGGGAACACCTCGCGCGCCCAAGCCACGACCGGAGCGCCGGCGATGCACCACGGATTGATGTTGTAATCCAGTCCACGGCGGAAAACTTTGCACTGCGTGTTCTTTGCCTTAGAAGCTGCAGCGGGCTTAGCGGGATCGATGCCCTTAAGGGCGGCGGGGTCCGCACCCTCGATAAAGATAAAGCAGGCACCGTCCTGGGCCAGGGAATCCAGCTGCAGGCGCTTCCACTCGGGCGTCTGCTCAAAATAGCTTTTCTCGACATGCTCGTACGTGAGCCTCGTCACGGCATCATCGGCCCAGATGACCGTCACGTGGCCGGCGCCGGCAGCATAGGCCTCCGCGACCACCACGCGCGCAAACGGCACGCACTCAACCGGAGACTGAACGACGACTTCCTGGCCGGGCTTAACGTTTACGCCCTTGCGGACGACCAGGCGCGCATAGTTTTTAATCTTGGGCTCCAGGGACTTCATACCCTCCAGGGCCTCTTCGACCGTCAGGGCAGCTCGAATCATGTGCCACTCCATCTATCTATAGAACAGTAAAAAGGCGCGCCGCAAAAACGACGCGCCTTATATCTTAGCGATAAGTATGTATGCAAACGCTACTTCTTCTTGGAGTCCTTCTTGTCCTCCTCGGCAGCTGCGCGCTCGATAAGAGCGTTGAGCTTGTTCTCGGACATGCCCTCGGCCTGCGCGCGGTACATGTTGCGCAAGGGACGAATACGAGCGAAGTCGTAGATAAAGTCACCCAGGATGATGACATAGGACAAAACGATGCCGACCATCTGGACAGGGCTGGACACCATGCCAGCGGGAGCGAAGTACAGCGAGGCCCAAATTGCCACGACGAGCACCATGCCAATGGCGAGCACAATCCACCAGATGCGACGGCGCTTGGTGTAGTCCTCGTCCTGCTTGAGGAGGATATTCGACACCGTATAGATGCGGTCCTCCTTGGCGCGCTGCTTAGCCTTGCGGGCGCGCTTCTCCTCTTTAGAGAGGCCCTCGAGGTTCTCGCCCTTCTCGAGCTCTTTGCGGCGTGCCTTAGACGAAGCCGGCACGACGCGAACGGAGCTCGCTGCTTGGCGGGCGGGCTTAGCAGATGCGGCAGACTTGCGCGCAACCCCGGTAACTTCGTGGGATTGCGTGCGCTTGTTCGTGGCGCTACGGGTACTCACTTATGCATTCTCCTTCATGCTTGTGAACTGGGAGCCCGTGATGATCTGGAAGGCCTCGCGATAGCGCTCGGACGTGCCATCGATGACCTCGGCGGGCAGGTGCGGGGTCTCCCCCGTCATATCCCAGTTGGCCTTGAGCCAATTGCGGACGAATTGCTTGTCGTAGCTAGGCTGGATCTTGCCCTCCTCGTAGCTGGCAGCAGGCCAGAAACGGCTGGAGTCGGGCGTGAGGCACTCGTCGATCAGCGTGACCTTGCCATCGATGACACCAAACTCGAACTTGGTGTCGGCAATGATGATGCCACGGGTCGCGGCGTACTCGGCAGCGGCCTTGTAGATCTTGAGGGAAAGGTCACGAATCTGCGTGGCGATGTCCTCGCCCACGATCTCGCAGCAACGCTCGAACGAGATGTTCTCGTCGTGGTCACCGATCTCGGCCTTCGTGGACGGCGTGAACAACGGCTCGGGAAGCTTGGAAGCCTCGGTCAGGCCCTCAGGCAGCTGGATGCCGCAGACGGTGCCGTTCTCGTCGTAGGTCTTCTTGCCCGAACCGGTCAGATAGCCGCGGACGATACACTCGATAGGAATCGTCTGGGCCTTCTTAACCAGCATGGCGCGGCCAGCGAGGTAGTCACGATACTCAGCAAACTCCTCGGGGAAATCCGCCGGGTCGATGGAAACGAGATGGTTGGGGACGATGTCGGCAAACTTATCGAACCAGAATGCCGAGATGCGATTGAGCACCTCTCCCTTAAACGGAATCTCGTCGGGAAGAATGAAGTCGAACGCAGAAATGCGGTCGGTGGCGACCATCAGCAGGTTTTCACCGGCATCGTAAATATCACGAACCTTGCCACGGGAATCCGGACGACGCTCCATCGTTGTCACGTGAGTCACTCCTTACCTAAATACGACAGAAATGCGGGTTCTTTCCCGCATGTTTTCGCAAACTCGGAGCGGCAGGGACGCGGCCCCTCCTTCACCGAATAGCGAAAAGCTAGTGCTCCATTGTAGTAGATGCCGCGTCCGCCGTGTGCTCGCGGGGCAGATGAATTGTAAAAGTCGTACCCTTTCCAAGCTCCGACTCCACGGATATGTAGCCATGGTGACGCTCGACGATCTGCTTGGTCACGGCGAGGCCGACGCCCAGGCCGCCAGCTTCGCGGGCGCGGCTGGCATCGGCGCGCCAAAACCGCCCGAAAATGCGCGACAGATCGTCCTTGGCAATACCGATGCCGGTATCAGAAACGGCAATGCTGACGTGCCTGCGGTCACTGAGCACCGACACCACGACCCAACCGCCCTCGGGGGTGTAGCGCATGGCGTTGCTCATGAGGTTGATAACACATTGCGTGATCATGTCGGGATCGGCCTCGACGACATCGTCGTGCCCTTGGGTTTCATCTGCAAAGCGAAGACGAAGGTCACGGTCGGCAAACAGACGCTCCTGGCCGTTCACAATCGATCGCACGAACGGAACCATGTCCACCGGTTCTAGATTGAGCGGAGCCGTGCTGTTTTCCATACGCGATAGGTCGAGCATCTGCTGCACCAGACGAGCCAGGCGACGCGTCTCGGAAGCAACGGTCTCCAAATGCTCATCGTCGGTGGGATACACGCCATCCTGCATGGCCTCGACCGTTGCGAGCATGGCCATAAGCGGCGTGCGAAGCTCGTGTGCAACGTCTGAGGTCAGGCGCTTCTCGTGTTTCATATCCTTCTCGAGCGAGGTGGCCATCTCATCGAAGGTCTCACCCAGCTGATCGATCTCGTCATCACCGCGCAGCCCCGTGCGAGCCGACAGGTCGCCGTCACGGATTTGCTTTGCGGTACTGGTGATGCGATGAATCGGTTTGGTGAGCATGCGCGACACGAGCGATCCGATAACGACCGAAATGCAGATTGCAACAACCGCGGCGAGGGCCATGGCGTTAAAGGTCTTCTCCCTAAACGCAGAGTCCGCCTTGGTGAGCAGAGCGTCGGAGCCGATGGCCCACAGCTTTACCTGTCCGACATGCTCGCCGGAAGACGTTACAATCTCGACGTTAGCAACGCTATCGGAGTCGGTTGGAGCAGACGAGACCGGGCTATGCGATGCCCTCTTGCCGCTCGTGTCGTCGGTCGTAGCCTGGTTTTCGCGTACATCGGCGGTGGCGCTTGCCGAGGGCCAGGAATCGTCATAAACGATCACACCCTTTTTATTGACGACCTGCATGCCCAGATCGTCGGAAACCAAACTCGACGTTGCGACCGTGCGCAGTTCTCCCGCGGTCCAAGAGCCGTTTTCCTCATATGAGGTCGCCAACTTCTCGGCAGCGGAATTTGCGATTTCGACGATATTGGAGCGTGTGTAATCCGAAAAGACCGTGCCCCACACAACAGAGACAACGCCCACCAGCACCAATACCGTCATGAGCGATGTCAGAGCAAAAGCAAGTGCCATGCGCGAGGGATAGCTCATCGTTGGCCGTGAATCGGAACGAGGCGTGTTCCAACTAGCCTTGGAACCCGCCTCGCTCTCCTGCTTGTGCTTTTGTCCGATTTCAAAGCGCGCAGGTGTCATATGTGATTTCCCTATTTCTCGTCCGACTTATCGGTCTTGGCCGGAGCCTCGAAGCGATAGCCGACACCATGGACGGTGTAGAGCCACTTGGGCTTCTTGGGATCATCGCCCAGCTTGGCGCGAAGATTCTTCACGTGGCTATCGATGGTGCGCTCATAGCCCTCAAAGTCATACCCGAGCACTTTCTCGACCAGCTCCATGCGGTTATACACACGGCCGGGATGGCGGGCAAGCGTGGTGAGCAGCTTAAACTCGGAAGCCGTCAGATCGACTTCCTTGCCCTCGACCAAGATCTTGTGGCCCGAGATATCGATGACCAGATCGCCGAAGTCGAGTACCTCGACGGCGGGCTCGTCGGCCTGATGGGCACGGCGGAACAGAGCGCGAACGCGGGCGACGAGCTCGCGCGGCGAGAACGGCTTAATCAGATAGTCGTCGGCGCCGAGCTCAAGACCGATAATACGGTCCTCGATCTCGCCCTTAGCCGTCAGCATGATGATGGGGACATCCGAGGTATCGCGAATGGTGCGGCAAACGCGCTCGCCGGGAATCTTGGGGAGCATAAGGTCGAGCACGACCAGGTCGAACTGATGCTTCTCGAACTCCTCGATCGCGGACTGGCCGTCGCCGACGCCCACAACCCAGTAGCCTTCGCGCTCGAGATAGGCAGCGACGGCGTCACGGATTGCCTTCTCATCCTCGACCAGCAGAATCTTTTTTGCATCTGAAGCCATAACACGGCCCCCCTGTCTCAATTAGCTAAGAACAAGCCCATTTTAACGCACCTGAGCCCGCCGGATGCCGCTATGACGCGGCAGCTCGGCGGGCGGTACTCACAATTACAACGCGTTTATTCCCCTGTTGGCGCCTTTTTAACCCCTCTAAGCTTAAAGAGAGAATAGGCGTGCAGTGACCGTCTCTGGTATACCCTGGCTGTTGCGCACCGTGGCGTACGTAAGGAATGAGTCCGATTTTCCCGCCGTAGCTGGATAATCGCCATACTCCAAAGCGCGGTCGGGCGACAGCAGCGAGCCATAGGTCTTGGCAGAGGTGTCGATCAGGAAATGCGACGCCTGTACCTTAACAAGGTATTTATTCTTCTTGCCAGCCGCACATGCGAGCGGCTCGCGTGACAGGAAGAGGTACGGCCCTCCTTCATTACCGATATACGTGCCCATATTGCCCAGGCTGCCCACGCCACTATAGGCCGCCTCGATAGAAAACACGAAGGTATCGCCCATATATACGGCCTCGAAAGGCAAAACTGACGAAGGAAGGACCAACTGGGCACGCTTGGTGTTGTTGCCGTCGGTCAGATCGATTGCCGTTATGCCGTAGTAGACGCCCTCGTCGTTGCGGACACGCGGCGAGATGGTCAAAATGCCGTCGCTCGCGCGCGGGGCCGATGCAAAGCGGCCCGTCGATTTCCAAATTGTCTCGGCCTTGGATTCATCAAGTGAGCGACGATAGCAAAACGAATCGCTACTCGTTTTATTGCCACCTGCCGAGGGCATTTTATACCAGATGACTGATGACCCGAACGCCGTAAACAGCGGCGGATCATAGTCCTTGCCACCTCGATCGAGCTCAACCACGTCGCCAGAGAGCGAAGCGCCCGACAGATTTTGACCGTAGAGCTTCCACGATGAATTGGCAAAGTTCATCTCAACCCACGCGAATACGCTGTCGCCGGCACGGACATCGTAGAATGCATATCCCGTGCCCTCGATAGGATCCTCGATTAATGTGGTAAGCGAGCCATCGCCCAGGTTGAGCACACCGAGTGTGTTGGCGTGCAGTGCCGATGCGGGCGCCATCATCGCCGCGGCGTAATCGCCGTCGCAGTAGTACAGCAGCGTACCCAGAGGCAGCGTCCATGACGCCGCCGGCTCAAGATCGATGTCGACTGCCTCGTACTCATCCGTAATCGAGATGATTTTGGAATCATCCTTGATAACCTGCGGCTCGCCGGCGGCATCATCGCTGGTGCCCGTTTTTTTCGAGCATCCGGCAAGCACCGTGGCAGCGCCCGCGGCAGCCCCACCGAGCACGAAGCCGCGACGCGATATTCCGTTCTTGATGTGATCGGCGATACCCATTAGGCGATCTCGGCGCGAGCGGCCTCGATAGCGCGTGTAAGCTGGTCGGCGCAGGAGGTCTTTTTCATACCGCAGGCATTACCGGCGAGAACCTCGATTACGCGATCGGCAGGAGCGCCCTCGACCAGCTTGGAGATAGCCTTGAGATTGCCGTCGCAGCCGCCGGTAAACTCAACGCCCATCACCTTGTTGCCGTCATCGGAAAGGTCAAGGTGAATATTGCGAGCACAAACGCCCTGAGGCTTGTAATCAAACGAAATCATGCGATCCCCTCTCAGAATGTTATTCGAGACGACTATTATCCCCGTCTTTCCCTAAATGCAACGAGGCGCTTTGCCGGCAACACACATTACCAGCAAAGCGCCCTAAAAAGCTAACGTTATGCCCGAACCTACTCGAAGCTCAGCTGCTCCAGACGATCAAAGACCGTGTCGATACGGGTGAGGAAGTCCCACGGATCAAAGATCTCGTCGAGCTTCTCCTGACTGACGGTGCAGCGCGGGTCGGCCTCGAGACGCTCCTTAAAGGTGGGGCCGGAGACACAATCCTGTACCTCGTGCCAGGTTGCCATAGCGTTCTCCTGCACAATGGCGTACGCGTCCTCGCGGGTGATGCCCGTGTCGACGAGGGCGAGCAGTACCTTGGAAGAGAAGATGAGGCCGCGGGTCTTATTGAGGTTGGCCATCATGCGGGCGGGATACAGCTGCAGGCCGTCGATAACGCGGATGAGGCACTGGAACATGTGGTCGAGGGCGATGAAGCTATCGGCCTGGGCGACGCGCTCGGCAGAGGAGTGCGAAATGTCACGCTCGTGCCACAGGGCGACGTTATCGAAGGCAACCTGGGCGTTGGACTTCACGACGCGCGACAGACCGCAGACTTTCTCCATGGTGATGGGGTTGCGCTTGTGCGGCATGGCTGAGCTGCCCTTTTGGCCCTTACGGAACGGCTCCTCGGCCTCGAGCGTATCAGTCTTCTGCAGATTGCGGACCTCGGTAGCGATGCGCTCACAGGTGGCCGCTGTAGTGGCAAGCACGCCGGCAAGGTAGGCATGGTGATCGCGGCTGATGACCTGCGTGGACAGAGGATCGTGGACCAGGCCCAGGTGCTCGCAGACGTACTCCTCGACGAACGGCTCGATGGAGCTGTACGTGCCGACAGCGCCCGAGATGGCACCGAAGGCAACATTCTTGCGGGCGTCCTCAAGACGATCCAGATCGCGCTTGAGCTCCCAGGCCCAAGAGCCAAACTTCATGCCGAAGGTCATCGGCTCGGCGTGGATGCCATGAGTGCGGCCGGCACAGAGCGTGTTGCGCTCCTCAAAGGCGCGACGCTTGCAAATCTCGCCGAGCTTCTTGACGTCCTCGATGATCAGGTCGCAGGCCTGGGTGAGCTGGTAGCACAGGGCCGTGTCGCCCAGATCCGAGCTGGTCATGCCATAGTGAACCCAGCGGCTGGGCTTGGGGTCGCCCTCGGGAACATCGGCATCGATGTATTCCTTCATGTTGGTCAGGAAGGCAATGACGTCGTGGCGCGTGACTTCCTCGATCTCATCGACCTTCGCCTTCTCAAAGTTGGCATGGTCGCGGATCCACTGGGCCTCTTCTTTGGAAATACCGATCTTGCCGAGCTCCGCCTGGGCCTCGCAGGCCAGAACCTCGATCTCCTGCCAAATGGCGTACTTGTTCTCGAGGGAGAAGATGTGTCCCATCTCCGGGCGGGTATAGCGATCGATCATAGCGGCTCCTTTTTGGTTATTGGCACGTTGGTCGTAACCCAACCATTGTACCGTGCGCAGGTGCAAGTATGGGCAGCAGGCATTAACCTAACATTTTGGAATTGGAGCGGGCATGGGGACGTCCGCGTATTTGCTTCGCAAATACGCACCGGCTTCAGTGGCATACCGAGATCCGGGGAAGTGTGGGAGCAAAGCAGGCTGAATCTACCATTCCCGAAATCTTCCTTGCTCCATGGAGCGGGCAACGGGACGTCTGCGTATTTGCTTCGCAAATACGCACCGGCTGCGGTCGCCTATCGGCGACCTTGCCTGCTCGCTATAAACGCTTCGCGTTTATTTAACGCTCGCACCCTGTCGGGTTCGAGTCCCGGCACTTTATTGAAAAAGGCACGGTAACGAAACGTTACCGTGCCTGAAATTCGAATGGAGCGGGCAACGGGACTCGAACCCGCGAGTGTCAGCTTGGGAAGCTGATGCCTTACCACTTGGCGATGCCCGCATATGTGGGGGATAGTATAACGCGGTTGTCTTGTTCGATACAAGGGTGTCGATGCTTGTTTTAGCTGTGGAGAATCGTTTGAAAATCGCGCCAATTGTGGAGATGAGGACCTTTGGCCTCCTGTTCTCCCTATCTTCTACCTGCGCTTTTGCTTGATTGTTGTATTTGAGCTCAATTTGTCAGGAAATGGGCAAGCTTTTGGTCAGGCTCCGGTACTTACCCGCATGAACCTCGGGGGTAGCCTCATCCTACGCGTCGCAGCCTCCCCGTGCGGCGCACGAGGGATAAGGAGCAGCCATGTCCAACGCACCCACGCACTCTGTCCACAGCGCAATCGCAACAGGTCCGCTGCTCCTGCTCCTCTTCCTGCTTTTCGGCTGCCTGGCACCGAGAGCCGCATTTGCCGTCGATGGCTACGACCAACTCGGCTTCCGCACTATTAGCGATGATTGTGGGCCCTTCTTCATCGGCAAGTATGAAGCTCAAGACGCCTCGATTGCCTACTGCATGAACCAGGAGCGCCCCGGCCCCACCAAGCCGGGCGGCCCATGGCTCAACTTTGATCAAGGCTGGGTGTGGCTCGACGACGAGTTCGCGGCAATCGTTTGTCACGGATATCCTACCGCCACGTCGTTTGGCGGTTACCACCTTTCACCCGATCGCGCCCGCGCCGCAACCCAGCTTGCCGTGTGGATGCTCAACGGCACTACCCATGTCGACGGTACCTATTCCTACACGACCGCTCAGGGCAAAACCAAGAGTGGGCACTTTACCGCCGACAATGAAGTCGTGGCGGCTGCGCGGTGGCTCCACGACAACGCAAAATCAGGAAGCATCAAAGCCGCTCCGCACCGCGCGCGACGCTATCTAGGAGCCGTATCGGGCGGCAGCAAACGTCAGGACATGCTCTATGTACTGCCGGCGGTCTCTGTTTCCTTCAAAAAACAGTCTGCAAACGCCGCCATTACCAGCGGAAACAATACTTATCAGTTTGACGGGGCAACATTCGATATTTTTGAGAGCGCCAGCGGCGCGCATGTCGGCACCATCCAGATGGACAGCAACGGTCGGGCGCAAGCAACACTTCTGCCCAACACGGCATACTACCTAGTTGAAACGAAGGCGCCGGCCGGCTATGTCCCCCGTCGTGATCGCATCGCCTTTACCACGGGGAATGACGGTGGACAGGTCGCCATTGATGAACAGCCCGGCACCATCAACCTGCGTATCGTAAAACTCGATGCCGCGACGAATGCCGGCCCCCAGGTGGGATCTTCACTCGCAGGAGCAGAGTTCACGTGTGTGTCGCAATCAACCCCTGGATGGGCGCAGATCCTCACGACCGACGAAAGCGGTCGGGCTACCCTCGTCGATGTCCCCTTAGGAACCTTTACCATCTACGAATCAAAAGCCCCCGAGGGCTACCTGCCATCCAACGACAGCTGGACCTATACCGTTGGAGCCGACCAGCTCGGCGATTCAGGCGTAGTCGAGATCGAATCTCGCATTTCCGATATCCCCATTGCGTTTGACCTTGAGATTTCCAAATTCAAGGATTACGGCAATAGCGACCAATCCGGCCTGGAGCAACCGGCGGGTGGTGTTGTCTTTGAGGTTGTCAGCAACAGTTCTCAGCAGGTTGTTGGCACACTGACCACAAACATCTATGGCTTTGCCTCCACCAAAGATCAGCCCGAAGCATGGTTCGGCACAGGCAAGCGACCCGCCGGTGTCCACGGAGCTGTCCCATACGACCGTGCCGGCTACACGATTCGCGAGGTTCCGGAAACCGTCCCCGAGGGTTTTAAACGTGCAGGGGAATGGACCGTCGGGGCCAATCAGATTTCCAACGGCGCCGAGCTTCAATATATCGTGGACAACCACGCGCTGTCGACGCATCTCCAGATTGTAAAACGCGATGCCCAAACAGGCGCTTCTGTTCCACTAGCCGGATTCACCTTCCAACTCCTCGACAGCAAACACGAACCCGTCTCACAAACTTGCTGGTATCCAGCACATAACGTAATGGACACCTTTACGACTGACGCGACCGGGACCGTCACACTGCCCGAATCGCTCGTGCCGGGCACCTATTATGTACGCGAAACCTCGGCCAAAGAGCCCTATCTTGTCGGCGAGGAGATCGAGGTAAACATACCCGCCGACATGAACCTAACGCCCGTTGCAATCGCCTCGTATTATGACCACGCCGCGACCGGAAACATCAGGATCGTTAAAACCGATGCCGTAGACGGCAGCAGGCTCGCGGGCGCCATCTTTGAGATCCGTGCCTCGGGTGATATCGTGCGCCCCGATGGTAGCATTGCCGCGATCGACGGTGAGACCGTCGCGACCGTCGCGACGGATGAAACTGGCGAAGCACGCGCAGACAACCTGCCGCTGGGATCTGGTACCGCGCGCTACGAGGTTGTCGAGACTCAAGCGCCGGCAGGCTTCTTGCTCGATCGGACAACCCATATTGTCGACCTTACTTATGCCGACCAGAAAACACCCGTTGTAGAAGCACGGCTTAACGTATCCGACGATTACACCAAGGTTGATATCTCCAAGGTCGATGCAAGCGGTGAGCAGGAAGTGGAAGGCGCACAACTCACCTTATATGGTCCCGATAAAACCGAAATAGACTCCTGGACCTCATCCGACAAGCCACACCGCGTCGAACATCTTGCACCCGGCACCTACTCGTTGCGCGAAATGATGTCTCCGCGGACCTATGACCTTGCCGAGGAAATAACGTTTGAAATAAAGGATACGGGAGAAGTCCAATCCGTCGCGATGAAGGATGCGCCCATCGAGATCAAGGGACAGGTCGACAAGCGTCAGGAACTTGTCCAACCTATCGAAAAGGGTCTGTTGGCTAACGGCGATGGTAAAAATCGCGCCGCGACGCAAACTAATACGGATGGACTTTTCTCCTATACCATCGACGCTCGAAACGATTCCGCTACTTGGGTTGATGAGTTTACGATTACCGATGATCTTGAGTGCGCCAAAGACGGCACGGCGAGATTCATCTCAATCGAAACCCCCGTCGCCATCGGCGACCTCAACGGTCTGTGCAACGTGTGGTATCGCACGACGCCGTTGGACTCGACAGACGTCGATGAGCCGGCGAACGCGACACTTGACGATGGACACGAAAATCCTTGGCTTGAGTCCGACGAAGTAAAAGAGAGCCTTGGTGAGGACTGCCGCCTCGTCGATTACGACGGCTGGCGCCTCTGGAAGGCGGATGTCTCGACCACGGAATCCACCACACTCGAGGCGGAAGAGCTCGACCTTGCATCCAATACCGTCGTAACAGGCATTCGAATTGAATACGGTGCGGTAGCCGCCGACTTTACGACTCGAAGCGATGCGGATTCTTGGACCCGCGATGATCTCAAAGATGAGCACGACGACCTTGACGATGCCAAAGCAATCCTTGGCACAGACGCTCGGGGCGCAGTCGTACACATGCAGGCAACGTCGGCTTATACGCCCCAAACCGCACTCACCAACAGCGTGCGCGTCGATCTTTGCCGCAACGGTGGCGGCGATAAACTTGAGTCACATGACGAGGACAGCGTCATTCAACGCTGTACCCTACCGCAGGACCTACCGGCAACAGGATCAGTTCCCATCGCCGCTTGCATCACCGCGCTCCTGACCTCGGGTGCCGCAGCCCTATGGTTCGCTCGCCTTAGGTCGATCCCAAAGAAGCGCTAGCGCGATGAAAAAGGGGGGGAGCCAGTCCCCTGGCTCGCCCGCTTTCAATCATTTAAATCGCCGCATCTACTCTGCAGACGAAGATCCACCATCAACGATTGCCTGCTCGGACTCAGGAATCCCATCGGCACCCGTACTCTGTTCTTGCTCCACCTCTTCGCTGATTGCGGAGGCGGGGGTCGAGCCCTTTGCACCCACGATGTAGGCAGCCCCAAATCCTAACGCAATGGCAATCAAGGTCAAAATCACGTAGACAGGCCAATGGCGCTTAATATACGAAAACACGTTGACTCCTTAGAGCTCCGTCTACGAACGGCGGATAACCTCGGTCACGACCTCGGATACCGTAGCAATGTTCGTCGGGTTGACATTGTGGGGCAGGTCGTCCTCGGTACGAGCGCAAGCCAGACGCGTGCCGTCCACGCCGGCGATGGTAAGGGCTCGGCGGCTCGCCTCGAGCGCAGCATAGGCATCGGTCTTGGCATAGGGCATCTCGAGCGCGCCACAATCGACATGGAACGACTTGCAGACCTTGCTGACCAGGTTCATGATGCGGCGATCGCCCTTGAGCAGTTGTTGTTCGCCCTCGACCGTCACCACCGAAAGCCTACCGGCGCCGACGGATTCAAGATTGATAAAGAATACGCCGCGGAGCTTATCGCGATGCGAAGCCAAGAAGGCCTTCATGCCAGCGCCATCACAATCCGAGGCGCCCGTTGCCACAAACCAGATATCGTGACCGAGCAGCTCATCATCGCCCATAGAGGCGACAGCCGAGAGCATATCTTCGGAAGAAGCGCCATCGGAAGACGTAGCGCCACCCTTCCAGCCATCGTTATCGTCCTCGAAGTTATCCCACGAACCGATACCGCGACCGGACTTCTTGGCATCGTAATCGTCTTCGACGCCCAGCCAGTCACTCATGCTGTCCTGCTCGTTTTTCTTTTTACGGCCGAACAGACCACCCAGGCCGCGCTTACGAGACTTGGGTGCCGCCGGGGCGGGAGCCGAAATGGTCTCGATCGGCTGTGCGCCCGACGCAACGGGCATAGGAGGCGCAACGGGTGCCGATGTGGGTTCGGGGCCCTGGGCAGTAGCAAAGGGATCGTTGACCTGTGCGGAGGGGTCGGGAAGGTCGAACAGCGACGTGCGAGACGCAACGTTTGCCTGCTTCATAGACGGCAGCGACGGATCGGGGACCGAAGCCAGCGGAGACGAGGAAGGTGCAGGCGACGGTGCCGACGCCGGATCGGGAACATTCATCTGCGGGCGCGGCGATGCCTGGGAGGAAATCTGGGCCATAAGGGAATCGACCGTTTCGTCCTGGGTGGGAGCGACATTGGCAACCGTGGCACCGGAACCACTCGGGGTCGGCATGGTGAAAATCTGCGTGGAATAAGGCCTCGACTCATCCGTCTCGGGAGTCTCGGAAACCGCAGGCACTTCCTCCTGCTCGACCTCGGTCGAATCATCTTGCTCGGCTGCCGCGTATTGCTCTTCGTCAGAGTTGGCCTCGACGGGCTCGTCCTCGGCGGCATCTTGGATTTCGGCAGCATCAACAGGCTCGTCATCGTCTGCCGCGTCGCCCTGCTCATCGGAAACAGGAAGGGGCTCGGCAATCGCGGTGCCCTGTTTTTCAAACGTTATCGTGGAATCGAACTGCGCGGCATCAAACGACATGGTGCTATCGACGTGCTGCTGAGCCTCGAAAGACGTCGTCGCTTCAACAACATCCGCGGACGCCGGTTGCTGGGACTCAAAGGACGTTGTAGCTTCGGCGGCTTCGACGGGCGCGGACTGCATAGCCTCGTTCTGCTCGAACTCTTGCGCCGCGAGCTCACGTGCCGCCTCGGCTGCCTGCTGCTGAGCGATAGCCTCCTGCTCGGCAGCCTCGCGTGCGGCAGCGCGCTTCTCCTCGAAATCGTCGACAAATTTCTTGCCCTTTGCAAACGCACCCTTAAAGAAGTTGGAAGCGCTGGCGCCAATCGACGAGAACGCGGATGCAATGTCGGCATGCGGCGTTGCCGCGGGAATCTCGGCCGAGAAATCAGTATCGCTCTCGTAAGACACGCGCCTCGGCTGTTCAACGTAATCGTCGTCAGACTCGTCCGCAACGTCTTGCGCCGGCGCGGCGGGAGCCAAAATGTCCAGTCCTGCCGCGGGATCGAACGCGGACACTGCCTCGGGCTCGGCAACGGCAGCGGTAACCGCGGCAGACTCATCATCCACGGTGACAGCGGGCGCAGGTGCAGTCACGACGGGGGCAGGCTCGGGCTCAAACGTCGGCTCCTCGCCCTCCTCGTAATCGAGCGTGCAGGACTCGGGAAGCATTCCGAGCGCACGGATGGCATCCGAACCAAAGCGGATGTTGCCGGCGGCATTGCGATAGAGCTTGGGCTCGGGCTCGGCCGCGACAGGCTCCTCCACCGGCTCGGCAGCGGAAACCTCGTCATTGAACTCTTCAGCCTGGACAGCCTGATCCTGATCCTCGGGCACGATGGCGCCAATCAGCGTCTCGTCGGCAGACGCACCCTCAAAGCCCTCGATCTGCTCGTCGAAAGCCTCACCCTGTTCGGGCTCGGTCTGAGTGTCGGGAGCAATCGGCTGACCGAACTCGTCCTCGGCGTAGGTAGGCTCTTCGTACTCGATGGTGTTGCCGTAGTCGTTTTGCTGCTGGGCCGCGGCATACTCCGCCGCTGCACGCGCCATTTCCTCGGCACGACGCTTTTGCTCCCCAAAATAGGTATCGAACGGAACATCGTCGGGAAACTCGTTTTCGCCCTGGAAGGGAGCAACGTTGTCCATAACGCCGAGCATAGCGGCGACAGAAGACTTGTTGCACACCGCGCCGGACGTATAGGGAAGAATGTGGCGGTTAGAGATGATGTTTGCCGCGTTGGCAAGTGCAACGAGGGAAGCGAGGATCGCGACAATCCACAGCAGAACCTTGAGCGCGCCGGGGAGCGGCAGGATACGCAGGATGGCAACGGCAGCGGGGGCAACCGTGGCAACGGGCAACAGCTTGGCGATGAGCGCACGATACGAAGCATAGGGCTCGCGGGCGAGCAGCTCAGCACGGGGAGAGTCGTAGTGTGCGACAACGACCACCGGGCGGTTGCGCGGAGACGCGAGCGGGCCCGAGGCCTTGTGGTAGGCGATGACATTTTGGCTCACGCCCGTCTTGCCCAGGCGCGAAACCACGGGGTGCCCTGTGCGTTCGAGCACGTAAAGAACGGCGCCGACAATGGCCAGCAAGGTGCCGACCAAGCCGATACCGCCACCGATGCCCATCAGCAGGGCACCGGCAAACGCAAGAATACCGGTAACGGCAAATGCCAACCTACTGGGCGCCGGGGCATTGAACTCCTGAACCTCGGGATCAAAGCCGTGGTTGCGGAAGATCTGAGCGATATCCTCGGCCGCCAAGCGCTCTTCTTCGCTGCATGCCGGCGTAATGCCGGTGTTCTGCAGCAGGTGGTTAATATAGTTCTGGGTGTTCGCCATGTGCGCTCCACATCCATAATCCGACAAATAGGCCCAATGCATGCACATTAGAACCGTATATAGTCGAAAGTATACCCCGAGCGAGCGCAAACGACCGAATTCGGGCCATCTTAACGCCCCGAGCGGACAAGGATATAGCCTAATCTCCATATCGGACTAAAATCATGGCAGCAAACCACCTTCTCATGCGAGGACTCTATGACGGCAAGCGACACGACCGCGACGATTAAAAAGGGGAATTCGGAGCCCAGTTTCGATAAAACGGCTCAGCGCATCCTCAATCTTTTCTTTGTGCTCAACAGCTCCCCCGAACCGCTGACGACCGAGCAGATCGTCTTGGATTCCGACCTGGGATATGGCTCCGGCAACATCGACTCGGATAAGCGCAAGTTTCGGCGCGATCGTGACAAACTGCTCGAGCGTGGCATCTTAATCAAGGAGGTTCGCCCCGCCGGTGCGCAGGAGACCGAGGAAAGCTCGTGGACAATCGACCGCGAGCACACCTTTGCAGCAGGCGGCCTCATCACCGCAGACGACGCCGATATCCTGCTCAACGCCATCGACCAGACACTAGCGGCCGGCTCATCCACTTTTGCCGCACCGCTTGCCGATATTCGCTCCAAGATTGCCTATCTCACCGGTAGGACGACGGTGGACGAAGCACCAATCCGCCGCTCTCCCACCGTCGATGCGGTATGGAGCGCCTTTGCCGAGCGATGCGCGCTGCGATTTTTATATCAGAACGGACGCGGCGAGCAGAAAGAACGTACCGTCTGTGTCTACGGCATGTTCGAACGCGAGGGCGTGGCGTACTTCTGCGGCCTCGACAATGTCACCGACGACATCAGGACATTCCGCTGCGACCGTATCGTTCGCGCATGGCGTCCTTCGAAGGCCTACGCCATCCCTGCGGACTTCAATCTCAACGACTATCTGTTCTTTGAATTCGATTTCGCCGACCGACCGCCCGTTGCAGCCACGTTCTCGTTCGCCCCTCAGACGCAGATCGATATGATCAACGGCCTCACGCGCGGGCGAGGTGAGCTCACACACACCGATGCGGGATGGATCTGGACCGTTGACGTGCGCGACCTTGAAGCCGCCGCCTCATTTTGCATGGCCCACGCCATGGACGGCATGAGGCCCATGGCCCCCAAATCGCTCAAGCAGGCGTGGAACCACCTCATTGAAAGGACGGTGCACGAGTATGCCCGTGCGTAAACTCACCAGCGAGCAGAGACTCTCGCGCGCCATCGACATCATGGAGGCCCTCTACGCCGCCGGCGAGAGCGGCATGACACGAACCGAGATTTGCGGCCGCTTTGACATCACGGGAGTATCGCTCGACGAGATTCTCGAGATCGTCTCGACGCTCGCGGACCGAGAATCTGGTGCGCGCATCATCTGCGAATGCCACGGCGAGCGTGTGATCCTCACCGGTGACGCCGGGCGTGTGCTACCGTTGCGCCTGAGTGCCGCCGAGGGCGCTGTGCTCAACCACGAACTTGAATCGTTGGGGATCGAGCCGCAGACGGCAGCCCGGATTCGACATGCCCTTCTACCCGAAGAGCTCGGCTATAACCAGCGCGTCTTTGACACCGTCAACCACGGGTCGCACTGGCAGCAGCTGAGCTGCGCCATTCAGGACGGCGTTCGCTGCCGCATCTCATATCGCTCGATGGACGATGCACGGCCACGCGAGCGTCTGGTCGACCCCTTGCGCATTACGGCAAACGGCGACCAAACATACCTGATTGCCTGGGACATCACAGTCGATGAGCAGCGCACCTATCGCATGGATAAAATCGAGGGACTCGCCTTGACGGAAGACTCCGTCGTGCCTCACACACCGGACGTCGCATCCCTCCACGATTCCCTTGCCCGGACGCAGCGCAGCGCAAAGCTCTTGATGCCATTCGATATGGCGGAGCATCTGGACTGGGCCGGCATCACCCTAATCGAGCGCGGCGGGGCAGACATGGCAACGGTAACCGTGCATTACGGCTCCGAGCGTTGGCTACTGAGCCAGGTAATCGCAGCGGGCGGAGCCATCCGCATCTTGGATGACCCCGCCCTGTCAAAGCGCCTGTGCGATATGGCAAAAACCCTCGTCTGTCCGCTTTAGCGCCGCCGCTCGTGGCGTGCGCGCCACAGTTGCAGATAGTGCCCGATCTGCGCCGATTCGATGCGCTGGTAGGAGCTCGTGGGCAGCGACGTTAAGAACTTCTTTCCGTAGCCCTTCGTCACCAGGCGCGGGTCGGCCAGAATCAGCACGCCGCAATCGGTCGACGAGCGGATAAGGCGGCCGGCCGCCTGCTTGACCTCGAGCACCGCCTCGGGCAGCGAATAGCGCGCCCAAGCGCGGTCTTCGCGCAGGTTGCGCTCGCACGAGAGCGGGTCCGTGGGGCTCGAGAACGGCAGCTTGGGAATGATGACGCAGCGCAGTGTCTCGCCGCTGGCGTCGAATCCCTCCCAGAAGGCCTTAAGAGCAAAAAGCGACGAGGTCGGCTCGTTGATAAACCGGTCGCGCAGGCGACGAGGAGATGAGTTGCGCTGCTGGCAGTTGAGCTCCAGACCCGCACGGGCCATCTTGGGCTCAACGCGGGCGTACAGGTCTTCCATGTCGCGCCGATTGGTAAACAATGTGAGCACCGATCCGCCCATGGCAAGATGGGCGTCGACCAGCACGCGCTCGAGCGCCGTAAGATAGCTCTCACGATCGCGCGGATCGGGTATATCGCCCGCAACGACTACAGCCATGTTCGAATCAAAGTCGTAGCTCGAGTCCAAGTGCAGCGATGAGGATGTTGAAGCACCGATGCGATCGAGGCCGACCGCGTGGTTAAAGTGTTCAAAGCTTTTGGACACCGTCATGGTCGCCGAGGCAAAGATAGCCGTGTGAACCTCGGGCAGCCACTCGGTTGCCAAGGCCTCGCCAATGTCGATGCGCTCTGCGGTCATTGACTCTCCGCCGGCACGCAACCTGCGATTGACCTGCAGCGAATACACGTAGTGTTCATCGGTGCCGTCGATGATGAGTTTGAGGTTCTCGGCCAGCTCGTGCAGGCGGCGCGAGATATCGCCCAGGTCGACAACAACCTCGGGCTTGTCGGCGGCGACAGCCTGCACCAGCGCGTCGACGCTCTTGTCAGCTTGTTCCAATGCATCGATGGCAGCGTAGGCCGACTGTAAGAAATCATGCCAGTCGTCAGATTCGCGCAGCTCGGGGCCAATCCATAGATTGGCATTGTCATAACCCCCACGGGCACGGCGGCCGAGCTCGCGAACACCATCGAACACGTCGGCGATTGCCATGCTCGCGCGCGCAACCGTCGACGTCGCCTTGGCAGTAAGGCCCAGATAGAGCGTAGAGCCCTCGGAGGTTGCCAAATCACGGGAAACCTGGCTTAGCGCACCGGTGCTCGAGCCACCCAGGCGCTCAAACAGAACGCGTGATTCGTCCGCCGACACCACGCGCGCCCACTGACGGCGCGCCTCGCGCTCGATGGAATGGGCCTCGTCGATTACCCAATGACGAATCGGAGGTAAAATCCTGCCCTCGGCCGCGACATTGCGGAACAGCAGGGAATGGTTGGTGACCACCACGTCGGCATGCGCTGCACGACGGCGAGCGCCGTGGACCAAACATTTATCAGGGAAAAACGGGCAGAGGCGACGAGCACACTCGCGCGAGGCCGTCGTAAAGTCGGGGCGGTTGACGCTGCGCCACCGAATGCCGAGCGAGTCGAGGTCGCCATCGGCTGATTGGCAGACGTACGCCATAATGACCGCGACCGCCGTGAGCGTGTCCGCCGGATCGCGCTTGGTGGTAATCTCGACCTGGCCGCGGCTCATGCGCTCAAGCTTGCGCAGGCACGGATAGTGGTCATAGCCCTTGAGAGCGCAAAATGACAGGCCACCGTCCAGTTGCTCGGCAAGTTTTGGCAGCTCATGGTACATGAGCTGGTCGGCAAGATTGTTCGATTTGGTCGCAATACCAACCGTGATGTTGTTACGGCGTGCTGCCTCGGCAAAAGGCACCAGATAGGCCATCGATTTGCCGACGCCCGTGCCCGCCTCAATTACACGATGAGTGCCCGTGACCAGCGCATCGCGGACCTCGAGCGCCATCGCGATCTGCTCATCACGCGGCTCGTAGGTGGGATACATGCGATTGACCAGGCCACCTGGCGCATAGTCTGCCTCAATCTCCTCACGACTCGGCATCTTGAGTACCGGCAGTTCGTCGGCGTCCACCCGATCGTCGGCGCGATCGGCCTTGAGAACGTCAGCACGAGCGGCGCTGAGAGAGAAGATAGAACCAGGGTTCTGCCCCGCCAAGAATGAGAAGATTGGACGATAGGACCAAGGCACGTCCGGATGCATGTCGGCTAGGCGCGCCATGAGGCCCTGGGGCAAGTCGGTGAGTGCCACGAGCAACACGCGCCATACGCCACACAGGGCGTCGACGTCGGCATTGGCACGGTGTGATACCGAGTCACAGCCAAACAGATCGGCCATAAAAGACAGCTTGTGCGAGGCCAGGCGCGGAAGCGCGATGCGCGACAGCGCCAGCGAATCGATCCAAATATCGCTCACGTTGACGCCGCCTTTGACCGACTCGATAAACGAGCGGTCGAACGTGGCGTTATGTGCGATCACCGGGCAACCACCGACAAAATCGGCGAGAGCGGCGACGGCCTCAACGGCCGACGGGGCATCTGCCACGTCGGCATTTGTAATGCTCGTGAGCTCGGTAATCTCGGCGGGAATCAGCTGCTTGGGATGCACGAAGGTATCGAAACGGTCGACGATCTCGCGGCCCGAAAGACGGGCCGCCGAGATCTCGATCAGCTCATTGTCCTGCACCGAAAGACCTGTGGTCTCGGTATCGAGGACAATCACATCTTCCTCGATAAGGCCAAAGGACTGCGTTTTGGCGCGTTCGGCTAGCGTGGCATAGGAGTCGATGACAAACTGCGGCGTTCCTGACGAAACCGCGTCCTCGATTAGCATGCAATGCCCGCTCGACGAAGGCCCATACGGATTAGGCTGTCACAGACCTGCGGGAACGTCATGTCGTCGGTGTGGCGGATCTCATCCGGATACAGCGACGTATCGGTCATGCCGGGAATGGTATTGGTCTCGAGGATGACGGGGCCGTCCTCGCTCACGATAAAGTCGCTGCGCGAGATACCCAGGCAACCGAGAGCCTTGTGAGCGGCACAGGCAAGCTCCTGAGCTCGAGCGTAATTCTCGGGCGAAATCTGCGCCGGAATGCGATGGATGTCTGTAGGGTCGACATACTTCACGTCCAGATCGTAGAACTCGCAGTCCTTGGGCTTACGAATCTCGACAATCGGCAGAGCGCGCACGTCGTCCTCGCCGTATACGCCGACGGTGATCTCGGTACCCTCGATACACTTCTCGACCAGCACTTTGTCGCCGTACTCAAACGCCTTGGCGATTGCCGCGGGAAGCTCGGAGGGCTCATGGACCAGGGAAATGCCATAGCTGGAACCGTTTACGGCCGGCTTCACAAAGCAGCGCTCGCCACAAACCTCGACGATATGATCGATATCGACTTCATCGCCCACTTCGAGCGCCAGGCCGGGGGCAATGGGAATGCCCGCCTTAGCGTATAGGAGCTTCGAGACCTCCTTGTCGGCACCGCAGGCGCTCGCGAGCACACCCGACGCCGTGTAGGGGATACCCAGGGTCTCCATGGCACCCTGCATGGCACCATCCTCGCCGCCGGCACCGTGCATGGCGATAAACGCCACATCGAAACCGCCAGTCGCCATGGTTACCATAAAGTCATCAGCGGCCGTGTCGAGCAGCTCCACCGAGGTGTAGCCGGCCTCCTTCAAGGCCACCACGACGTTCTTTCCCGAATTGAGCGAGATCTCGCGCTCGGCGGAATGACCGCCCGCCAAGACCGCTACGTGCATGTTCTCTAGGCTTTTACCCGGCATGGGCAGACTCCTCCTCTATAATTTCTGCAGCTGATACCATATTGTAGCGATACCCTCTACGTTTCCCCAAAATCGAAAGGCTTCCATGAATCCCAGGACTAAATCTCAGGACATTCGCGACTTGAGCCAAAACGATATTCGCGAGCTCGTGGCAGAACTTGGCCAGCCCGCCTTCCGCGCGAAACAGCTCATCGAATGGGTCTTTGAGAAGAACGTTTGTTCGTTTGACGATATGACCAACCTTCCCAAGGCCTTCCGCGAGCAGCTTAAAGAGGCTTTTGCCTTTGACACGCCGACGGAGCTTATCAAGCAGGTTTCCAAAGACGGCTCGCGCAAGTATCTGCTCGAGTACCACGACGGCATTTCCGTCGAGACTGTCGGTATGCCTCGTCGCAATAAACTCTCCGTCTGTGTTTCTACTCAGGCTGGCTGTGGCATGGGCTGTGCTTTTTGCGCTACCGGTCTCAACGGCCTCAAGCGCTCTCTGACCGCTCAAGAGATCGTCGACCAGGTGTTGCATGTCTCGAATGATTTTGGCGAACGTGCAACAAGCGTTGTCTTCATGGGCCAGGGCGAGCCGTTTGCCAACTACGATGAGGTTCTCAAGGCGCTGCGAATCCTCAACGACCCCGATGGCATTGGTATCGGTGCTCGTCACCTCACCGTCTCCACCAGCGGCGTTATTCCCGGTATTCGCAAATTTGCCGATATCCCCGAGCAGTTCACGCTTGCCGTTTCTCTGCATTCCGCCATTCAGTCGACGCGCAATAAGCTCATGCCCGGTGTTAAGAAGTACACGCTGCTTCGCCTTCACGAGGCGCTTCAGCTCTACACCGAGAAGACTGGCCGCCGCCCGACCTATGAGTATGCCATGATCGAAGGCGTTAACGATACGAATCCCGAGATGCAGGCGCTCTGCGACTTCTGCGAGGGAACGCTGTGCCACGTTAACCTGATTCAGCTTAACGACATCGAGGGCAGCCCGCTCAAGCCGTCGCCGATTCATAAGGTTGAGGATCTTCAGCGTCGTCTTGAGTCCCGTGGCATCGAGACCACGATTCGTAACTCCCGTGGTAACGATATTGACGCCGCTTGCGGACAACTGAAGCAGCGCTTCAAAGTTCAGAAGAACGCATAGGGGAGTCGCACCCCAAAACGTTTCATGTGAAACATCGAACGACCCCGGTTACAGAATATGCAACCGGGGTCGTTTCATTTATTGACCTTTATTTTGAATCAGCTGCTACCTGTCCCATTTTTTACGGCCAAAATAAGGGGTCCTTGTCTCGTGAACCGGACAAGGACCCCTCAATATATGCTGAGTAATTGTTAGGTACCTAATAGCCTACATTTTCCCATTGGTTGCTAACCCAACCTTGATTAATCTTGGGATTCTTCGTTACCTGAGCAGTACGCATGGCAACATCTTCCGTCATAACATCCATTTTCTTTTTGGAAGTATCGACGATATCTTGCGCGCCACGAAGCAAACGACCTCGAAGTTCATCGTCTGTCGCGATCTTATAGCCAGCAAAGGTACCAGCCGCGACAGTCGTCACCAATGCAATCGCTGTTAAAATCTTATTCCTCATCTTGGCCTCCTTGATCGAACTGAATCATTTCGCCAAGAATACGAGAGAGCTCTTCCTCGTCTTTAAACTCAATCTCAATCTTATTCTTTCCACGCGAGCTCTTCACACGCACGTTGGTATTAAAAAACTGACGAAGCACACGGGCAGCCTTTTTAAAAGACTGAGGCGTTGCAGGCCTCGGAGTCTTAGGTGTCTCTCCGGCAGAAAACAACGGAGCAAGATTTTCTGTCGCTCTTACGGAAAGACCCTCTGCAACAACTTTCTCTGCAAGTCGAATTCGAGCATCCTCATAGGGAACCGCAAGAATTGCACGTGCATGACCAGCAGTAAGTTTGCCCTCAAAAATCATCTGCTGAACTACTTCGGGGAGATCGAGAAGACGCAGCGAGTTTGTAATTGCAGAGCGTGACTTGCTTACCGCCTTCGACAATGCCTCCTGGGTCATACCGCTGGCGTCGATGAGCTGGCGATAACCCTTAGCCTCTTCGACGGGATTCAGATCAGAACGCTGAAGGTTTTCGATAAGAGCAAGAGCCAGCATCTCTTCATCATTAACATCTTTAATGATGACAGGCAGCTCCTCAAGACCAGCAAGCTTTGACGCCTGATAACGACGCTCACCAGCGATGATCTCATAGCCGTTTCCATGCTTGCGAACCAAAAGCGGCTGCAAGACGCCATGTTCTTGGATTGACTCGCTCAACTCACGAAGTTCAGTTTCGTTAAAGTGAATTCGCGGCTGATTAGGGTTGGGAACGATATCCTCAATAGGTAGTTTTGTTTCAGATGCGACATTTGAACCCGATACAGCCGAACCACCGGTCTCATACTCGGCCTCTGAGACCAAAGCATTGAGTCCACGTCCCAATCCGCCACGTTTCTTTACACTAGGCACGCTTGATTACCTCTTTTGCAAGGTTCATATATGCTTTTGCACCCTTATTTTGAGGTGCATAGGTAATTACCGGTTCTCCAAAAGACGGAGCTTCGGAGATTTTAACCGTACGGGGTATCAACGTCTTAAACGCCTTATCACCAAAGTACGATTGAACCTCCTCAACAACCTGATTCGATAGAGAAGTACGCGAGTCATACATGGTCATAAGCACACCGTAGGTGTCTAAGCCCTTGTTCAGACGAGATTTGACCATCTTCATTGACTCAAGCAGCTTCGTAACGCCCTCGAGTGCGTAATACTCGCACTGGATCGGAATCAAAACGCTGTCTGCTGCGGTCAAAGCGTTGATAGTAAGCAGTCCGAGCGAAGGAGGGCAGTCAATGAAAATAAAATCGAACTCGTCCTGAATCGGCTTAAGCAAATCTTTGAGGCGGGTTTCACGAGCAATTGCGCTTACGAGCTCAATTTCGGCGCCTGCAAGCTGAATTGTAGCCGGAATTACGAATACCTTTTTGCAATTTGTATCAAGAACCAGCGATTCTGCCGGCACATCATTCAACAACGCATCATAGATGCAGTGATCAAGGTCTTCTTTTTCAATTCCGAATCCACTGGTGCTATTTCCTTGCGGATCAAAATCGACAATCAGTGTCTTACGACCCTGCTCACCCAGTGCTGCTGCAAGGTTTACAGCCGTCGTTGACTTACCGACGCCGCCTTTTTGATTGATGATTGCAATGATACGCGTGTCTTTTGCGCTCTTAGAACGCTTAACGTCGCGAAATCCCACGGTCCCTCCTGGTGTGTATTAAAGCTGTCAAACGGAGGATGTTTCACGTGAAACATTCCGATTCGATATCAACCGCCCTGTTTCACGTGAAACACTGCAAGTTGTTAGTATCCATTATGTTTCACGTGAAACATCTAGGCAAGCGGATTCTTCTTTGCCACGCCATTTGCACGAGGCAATGAGACGGATGCTGGATGACTCTTCTTAAGAACAATGAACTCCCTGTGACCCAAGCCTTCAGGCAAATCAATTGCGTCATTCAGAAGCAAAGTGAAGCCGCAAATCTTAGCTGCTGACATGCCGGAAGCAAGCTCCTCAACCGAAGGATTGCCCTTGGTTATAACAAATAGCCCTCCATCCTTCAGATACGGAGCCGCATACTCAACAAGAATCGGTAGAGGGGCCAGTGCGCGGGCGGTTACAACAGAGAACTGCTTCTTATGGCTTCGAGCATATTCTTCAAGACGATCATGAACCGCATGAGCATGTTTCAATCCAAGAGCATGGACAAAGGAATTGACTGCATCAACCTTCTTACCAACAGAGTCAATATAAGTAGCTTTACGATGCGTGCTTATGGTTAATGGAATACCAGGGAAGCCCGCACCTGTTCCCATATCGAGCAAAGCTCCCTCAGGAGCCTTGTTGATATAGGGGAGCAAAACAAGTGAGTCGAGGATATGCAGTACTGCAGCATCTTCTACGTTAAGAATACGGGTGAGATTGGTTGTCTTATTTGTTTCTAGAACCAAATCCAAATGCTGAATACATTTCCTCAGCTCAACATCAGTTACGCTCAAGGAATACTCTTTGCAATAGGAAGTTAGACGACTCAACATCTCGTCAGCCTGCTGATCAGTAAGTACTAACAACGAAAGCTCCTTTCTGACAAAAATCAGTGTATCGAGAACTTTTGACAAAAAAAGGGGACGTGGAAACCACGTCCCCTTAGCATAAGCTCGAGAAGATTATCGAGCAACAATCACCACATGGCGATCAGGGTCAGAACCCTCAGAATGAGTATCGACGGCATCATTGCTACGAAGTGCAATGTGAACCAGTCGACGCTCGTAGGCATTCATGGGCGGAAGCGAAACACTCTTATGAGTGCGGATGGCACGCTCGGCAGCAGACTGAGCCATGGAAGCAACCTTGTCCTGACGGCGACTCTTGTATCCCTCTACGTCCACTACAACCGGATACCTAAAGCCAAGTTTGCGGCTCACCAGCAAAGAGAACATAACCTGAAGGGCATCAAGGGTGCGACCATGACGGCCAATGAGAACAGCAAGGTCGGGAGCCGTTACATCCAAAATCAGCTCACCCTCGTCGCCCTCATACTCATCGATAGGAGAGTTGGCGGCATCGAAGTGCGAAAGGATGGAACGCAGGATGGAAATCGCAACATCGGCAATGGTGTCGAGCTCCTCATCGGTCAGCTCTTCACCAGCCTTGTAGCGCTGTGCAATCTCGGGATAATCGCCCGCGACCTGCGGGGCAACCTCCTCAAGCATATCCTCGATGATCTCTTCAGACATAACGTACTCCAAAAGTTAGGTACCTAAATAAGATTGATATCCCACTACTTCTTCTTGTGCGGGCGCGGCTTCTTCTCTCGACGAGTGACCTCAACCTGCAGCGGAGCGTTCTTAAGACGCTCCTCCTCATCGGCCTTCGCCTTATCGATGACCTTCTGCGTCACAAAAATCTGCTGGATAACCTGCCAAGCAGACGAGACGTCGTAGTACAGCAGAACACCAACGGGAAGGCTCCAGCCCATCCAAAGCATCATGACCGTCATGACAACGGCCATCATACGCATGCTCTGAGCCTGCTGGCCGGTCTGGTTGCGCGACATATAGAGCTGCGGAATCAGGGTCAGGACGGCGAACAGGATCAGGCAAACCAGCGCAGGCAGTGCAACCATAAAGCCATCGGCAAAGGAAGCGCTCGGCGTGGTGGTCAGGTCGGGCAGGATGTTGAAGAACGAGAACGTGCCGTCGTTAAAGTACTGCGGCAGGTTGCGCAGCAATGTAAACAGGGCGAACAGGATAGGCATCTGAATCAGCAGCGGCAGACAGCCAGCCATGGGGTTGAACTTGTTCTCGCTGTAGAACTTCTGCATCTCCTCGGCCTGACGCTGGGGATCGTCGGCATAGCGCTCCTGGATCTCGAGCATCTTGGGCTGCAGCACCTGCATGCGAGCCGTCGACTTGGTCGACTTGAGCATGAGCGGCGTCAGCAGCAGACGGATGATGACCACCAGGATGATGATGGACAGGCCCCAGTCGACCGCAAAGGTCTGGATGAGCTTGAGCAGCTCGAAAAGGATGTTAACGATCCAATCCCACATGTAAGTTTTCCTCCGATAGCGAGTGCCCGCTAGGGCACAGGGTCATAACCGCCGACGTGCAGGGGATTGCAGCGAACGATGCGCCTCACGGCAAGCCAGCAGCCTCTCAAAACACCGTGCTTCTCAATCGCCTGGACGGCGTATTGCGAGCACGTTGGGTAATAAATGCAGGCGTCAGGCAATAAGGGCGAAATAACCTGTTGATATATGCGAATAGGAGCGATGGCAACACGTCGCAAAACGTGATTGCTCATCGCTCCTCCCCGGCAACGCCGGCGCGCTTCATAAGCGAACGCAACGCCTTGTCCATCTCCTGCGGCGAGGAAACCCTCGTCTTGGGAGTTGCAAACAAGATGATGTCATAACCCGCAACGGGAAATCCGCAGCTGCGGGCGGTCTCGCGCATCACACGCTTAGATCGGTTGCGCACGACGGCACAACCGAGTCGCTTAGCACCAACGAAGGCGACCCTTCCGGAGTCGCCTTCGCCAACCGATTCACATATGGTCATTCGAATCAGAGGGTGATTGAAACGACGCCCCTGACTGAACACATGCTCGAAATCTTGCCGAGACTTAATAGTCTTCATGCGAGATGTGTGTATCGCTGCTAGACAGTGAGACGCTTGCGGCCCTTGGCACGACGACGGGCGAGCACGGCACGACCACCCTTAGTGGCCATACGGGCACGGAAGCCATGGGTCTTGGCACGCTTACGCTTATTAGGCTGATACGTACGCTTCATCTTAAGTTCCTCCTGCTGCATTTCGAGTGTCCGCGGGGACGCGGACGCAGATATAGACACGTGAGCTTGAAGATTGTAGGGAAATCAATGTTCAAATGTCAAGAAATCAAAGGTAAAAGGTTGCGCAGTTCACACGGTTCCCCCATAAGCGCAACCGAAATTTGCGCCTCATGGCAACCTTTCACGATATTTCATCGAGTTTTCAACAGGTCATGTTGGCAATGTTGAGAACTTTTCGCCCGTTTTCCAAAGTTTTCAACAAGTTTTGAAAAGTTGTCGAAAGATGAGAAACGTTGCACGGTGAGCTACTATTTGTTCGAAACCTTTTGAAAGATTGCGAGCGGCATGTCTGACGACTTTTACACCATGGTCGATTCCGGAGACCCGGCACCCGACAACGAGCACATCACCGGCGTGCGCGAAGAGCGTGCGGAAGGCGAGCAGGCGACCACGCAGGCGCCAAAAGCCATGTACGCCGCGCGCATCGCCGTCTATGACGACATGCTGTCGACACCGCGGGTGATCGTCATTGATCCGCAAGATGTCCGCACGTATTTGGAAGAGACGACCAACACCGTCTACCAGTGCATGAAAGAACAAGGTGGCCATATCTCGCTCATGGTCATCCGCGAGATTGTCGAAAACTTTATCCACGCACACTTTGCCGAGCCCATCATCTCGATTCTGGACGGCGGAGACACCATCCGCTTTGCCGATCAAGGACCCGGCATCGACGACAAGGAACGTGCTTTCGACTTTGGCGTTACCAGCGCAAACAGCAAGATGAAGCGCTATATCCGTGGAACCGGAGCAGGGTTTCCCATGGTGCAGGAGTATTTGGAAAACGCCGGCGGTGCCGTATCCATCGAGGACAACATGGGCAACGGCACCGTGGTTACGGTAAGCCTGAACCCTAAACGCGTGCAGGAAATCGAGCGTGCCGGCGGACGCGGCGCTGCCGTGCGGCCCGAGACGGAGCAGCCCACATATCCCCTGCCGGGAGCTTTTGCGCAGCAGCCCGTGGCAACGCAGCAGATGCAGCCCCCCGTGGGACAGATGCAGCAGCCCGGAATGCTTCCCACACAAGAACCCCAGGCGGCATCTATGTCGATGCCGCCAAACATGCCAGAGGCCATGCCGCTGGCTGATCAGGATGCAGCAGCAATGCAGCAGGCGACGGGGGCGCCGGGTGGCCAGCAAATGGGCTATCAGCCGTACCAACAGGGATATCCATATCAGCAGATGCCGCCACTGGGGTATGGCCAGCAGTTCCCGCAGCAGTACCAGCAGGGATATCAGCAGCCGTACCAGCAGATGCCGCAGCAGCAGTACAACCCCTGGGCCCAGCAGACGCCTCCGCAGCCTTACCAACAGTGGCCTCAAAGTTTTCAACAGCAAATGCCGCCGACGCAGAGTTCTCAACAACCAGCAGCTCAAATGATGTATCCTAATGCAGTAAATCAGTATGCACAGCCACAACCGGACGTGTTCGTAAGCGATCGCGGCAACGCCGCGCTGGGCTATCTGGCGCAAAATCAAGCGTGCGGCGCAACCGATCTTGCGAGGGCGTTTGGAAACTCGGCCCCCACTTGGTCACGCACGCTCAATGACTTGGCGCAGGCCGGCTTGGTCATCAAGCATGGCCAGAAATACCATCTGACCGAACTCGGCGCCGCTCGCGTGCGAGCTCAGAGCTAAAGAACGGGAGAGACAGTGGACGAGGAAGCAAGCATCATCCTGGGGGATGCCATCGCCTTTTGCCAGCGCGACGGCCAAGATGCACGCCTCATCAACATGCTGGGGCAATCGCGCGCCATAAGCCTGACCGAAGATACGCTCACGATCGAGGCCCCCTCGCGCTTTGCCATCGCGCAGCTCAAAAAGCATCAGCCGACTATTGAGGCCTATCTGGAAGAAATCGCCTTTGCACCGATTGCTCTCGACATCGTGGCACCGCAAGGCGCCGCGACGGAATCCGCTGCCGCCACGGCGCCCGCCACGGCTCCCGCTGCTTCCCCGGCGGTGCCGGCCTCCGCAGGCGATGTGCCGACAATCGAGCACCAGCACAGCGATGTTTCCCGTGAAACAATGGCACCGTTGACGAGCGCGGCGGCGACGTCAACGAACGCACCCGTCACGCACATGCCCATCGCTCACGACGCAGCGGCGGGGGCGGATTCGGGCATTGCAATCAAGAACACGCTCTCGGCCGACGATTTTCGTCGCATGATGAACCAGATGAAGGGCGGAGCGCCGACTAAATCCACGCAAGCTGCGGCCCCCGCTTCACCCATGCCAGCACCGACCGTGCCGGCCGAGCAGAATACGGATGGAGCCCCGCTCGCCGCGAACTCAAAATTTACCTTTGAGAACTTTGTCTACGGCCCCGAGAACAGCCATGCCTATCGCTCGGCACTCAAGTTTGCCGCCCTCGCGGACGAGCGCGGCACATGCACATCCCTGTTCATCTATGGCAAATCGGGGCTGGGCAAGACCCATCTGCTGCTCGCCATCAAAAACGAGCTCGCCGAGAAGTCGCCCGAGATCAAGGTCAAGTATGCCAACTCCCAGGCATATCTGGACGACCTGATGACCGAGTTCGACCGTCAAAAGAAGAGCAACGCCCCCATCATGCAGGCGTACCACGGCGTGGACGTGCTCATCATCGATGACATCCAAAACATCATCGGCAAGCGCGCGAGTGTGGACTACTTTTTCCAGCTCATGGACGAGTTCATCCGCAACAACAAGAAGGTCGTCATCGCGGCAGACCGCGCCCCCAAGGACCTGAGCATGGACGAGCGTCTGACCAGCCGCTTCAACGCCGGAATGCTCTGCCTGGTCGCAGAGCCCAGCTACGAGATGAAATACAAGATCTTGCAGCGCTATTACGAGAACACCATCGTCGCCGCTCCCGAGGCGGGCGACGACTCACTGCTGGCGGCCTATGGGGGCGACGGCGGGCACCTGACCGACGAGCACTTTAAACACATGGCCGAGGTCTCGGGCACCAACATCCGCGAACTCGAGAGCTTTTGCGAGCGCTGCGCCGGCGAGGCGGGCGACCGCGAGCGCGAGGGCGGAGAGCTCACCTTTGACGATATCGACGCCATCGCCAGCCAGTACTTCGACACATCGGCCAAAAAGATCAACGTCCAGACGGTTCAGTCCGTCATCGAAGAGCAGTACGGCGTGACACACGAGGAGCTCATCGGCCCGCGTCGCAACGCCAATATCGCCAAAGCACGCCATATCGCTATCTACCTGGCCATCGAGATGTGCGAAATGACGACCACGGCGGTGGGCGCCGAATTTGGCAACCGCAACCACTCGACCGTCAGCACGAGCTACAAAAAGGTCCAGAAGATGATCCAGGAAGACCGCACCGTCACCGAAGACCTCAAGTCGCTGCGCGATAAAATTACACTGCGCTCGTAGGGAAATAGAGACACCTGTTGAAAACTTGTCGAAACCACGGGCATAAGGTGTCTAAAACCCAACCCGCGGTGATGAAAAGTTTTGCGCAGGTTTTGAACGTGGAAAACCACCCCTGTTACACACAGGCTGCTGTCGATTCTCTTTCTGGGTCTGACCTGCGTCTTTGGGAGTAATCAACAGTTTCGTCAGTGCTATTACTATTATTAAGATATTTATATCTATAGAAAGGTATTAAAAGATGAAGTTCACCGTCAGCCAGAGCTCGCTTACACAAGCCATCGGCGTCGTTATGAAGGGTGTCGCTTCGGCATCCACCCTTCCCATCCTGTCGGGCGTGCTCGTCAAGGCCCAAGACGGCATCTTGGAATTCCAGACCTCTAACTACACCATCTCGATCCGTCATCGCATCGCGGCGCATGTCGAAGAAGGGGGCGAGATGGTTATCCCCTGTAAGATGCTCTCCAATATCACCAAGACCCTCCCCGATGCCCCGGTCACCTTTGAGCTGTCCGAGCGCCAAGTGCTGATTGGTTGCGAGAAGAGCTCTTTTAGGCTGAACACGCTTGATGCTAATGACTTCCCCGAGTTTCCGGCCTATGCCATCGAGAGCGCCGTGGAACTGCCGACCGATATCTTGTCCGAGATGGTCGGCCGCGTGTGGCGCGTCACCTCGACTGACAAGGCCCGCCCCATCCTGGGTGGCGTGCACATGAAGGTCGAGAACAACACCGTGCGCCTGGTGGCGACCGATTCCTTCCGTTTGGCCGTGTGCGATACGCAGGTCGAGACCTCGACCCTCGAGGGTTCCTTTGAGCTCAACGTTCCGGCCGACGCCTTTAACGACGCGCTGAACATCATGGCCAGCCAGGCGACCATCATGATCGGGGCTACCGACACCCAGGTCGTCTTTGAGGCCGGCAACACCACCTACGTGTCGCGCCGCATCGAGGGCGTGTACCCCAACTACAAGCAGCTCATCCCCGATTCGTGCGTGACGAGCGTCAAGATCGACGTCGCCGCCTTTAACGCCGCCCTCAAGCGCGTGGCCGTTATCGCGAGCGCCAACCCCGCCGTCAAGTTCGAGATCGATGTCGAGAACGGGCAGATGGGCCTGTCCTCCATTTCCAATGACCAGGACCTTGCGCAGGAGACGATCGATGTCGAGGCCGAGGGCGAGTCGGGCACCATCGCCTTCAACTACCACTACATCTTCGGCTGCCTCAATGCCCTATCCAAGGAGAAGGAGATCACGCTGGAGCTCAAGAGCTACTCGCAGGCGGGCA
Source organism: uncultured bacterium (assembly GCA_905215825.1). Lineage (GTDB taxonomy): Bacteria > Actinomycetota > Coriobacteriia > Coriobacteriales > Coriobacteriaceae > Collinsella. The sequence goes on along the minus strand of CAJMRO010000009.1, from coordinate 1,473 downwards.
TCTTCAAGTCCTACGACAAGATCAACTACCTGTACCTGGTCATGCCGGTCCGCATCTAGCGTTGCGCCATGACCATGTTCGCCCGCGATCTTTCCGTCGCGCACTACCGCAGCTTCGATAGCTATCGCCTTGCCCTAGACGACGGCGTGACGATACTTGCGGGACCCAACGCGGCGGGAAAGACCAATCTCATAGAGGCGCTGCAGCTGCTGACGAGCGGCGCCTCGTTTAGGCATCCGACCGCAGCCGAGCTCGTTCATGACGGCGTGGGCTCGTGCAGGGTCGAGCTGAGGCTCGAGGGCGACGGCCGCGTGCTTGATATGGGATTGAGCGCGGAGGACGGTAAGCGCTCGTTTAGCCGCAACGGCAAGAGATGCTCTGCCGCCGGTGTGCGCGGGGTTCTGCCGAGCGTGCTGTTTTGCCCCGACCATCTGGACATGGTTAAGCGGGGCGCCAGTGTGCGCCGCGCCGCCCTCGATGACTTTGGCATGCAACTGAGCGCACGCTATGCCGATCTTGCGAGCGCCTATGGGCGCTGCGTGACCCAGCGCAACGCCTTGCTCAAGGAGACCTGGTGCTGCCGTGAGATGCTCGGCGCGTGGAACGATTCGATTGCCCGCGCGGGCGCGGCTCTGCTCGTGCACCGGTTGGCCCTGCTCGACCGGCTGGCGGGCCATGTGCGTACTGCCTACGGGCAAGTGGCGTCCGGTGAAGCCGCCAACGTGTCCTATGCGTCCACGCTGGGGGATTTGCCCCAGGTCGAGGATCGCGAAGAGCTGAAGGGCTGGGCGTACGAGCGCATGCTGGCCGCCCTTGATGAGCACGCCGGCGAGGAAATTCGCCGCGGCGTGACGTTGGTGGGGCCGCATCGCGACGAGATTGAATTTACCGTGGCGGGTCGCTCCGCTCGTTCATTTGCCAGCCAAGGACAGCAGCGAACGTTGGTACTGTCCTGGAAGGTGGCCGAGGTGGCCGTGGCTCGCGATGTTCTGGGTACTGCTCCGCTGTTGCTTCTGGACGACGTGATGAGCGAGCTCGACGGCGAGCGCCGCGGTGCTTTTCTGCGGCTGATCGGCGATGATATCCAAACGGTCATAACCACGACCAACCTGGGATACTTTACCGATGACCTGCTTGATCGAGCCAAGGTGGTGAGCATGGGTGAGACGTGCTAATTACGAGCGCGAGAGCGAGACGGTCGCCTTCAGTGGGTTTTTGAACGCAGAGCGCCAGCGCATCCTGGCGTCGGTGACGCCTGAGCGCCGTGCGCAGATGGAGGCTGCCGAGGAGTCGCGCGCGGTCTATCGCGCGTGGAACGCGGTGTGCTCGGGCACGCGCGAGGGGCGGCATGTGACGGGTCTGCGCTACCTGCCCGAGTCCAATGAGCTGCTGGTATATCTCGATTCGCCCTCGTGGACGCAGGAAATGACGCTGTTGCGTGAGATCATCCGCGCGCGCATGGAGCGCGCCGGT
>CAJMRO010000008.1:0-35645 GCA_905215825.1 uncultured bacterium | reverse complement strand
CGCGACGCGGACGCTCACGGCGCTGGAAGTGCTCGCCGTCGCCCTCGGAGGCACCCTCGGCACGAACCGGGGCCTCGGGCTTATCAAGACGATCGAGCGAGATCTTGCCGCGATCGTCAACCTCGATGACGACGACCTTGACCTCGTCGCCCACGTTGAGGACGTCCTCGACCTTCTCCACGCGGCCCTTGGCGACGCGGGAGATGTGCAGCAGGCCGTCCTTACCGGGCAGCAGGTTGACGAAGGCGCCGAAGGGCTGGATGGAGACCACACGACCGGTGTACTCCTCGCCCGGCTCGGGAACCTTGATGATGAGCTTGATACGCTCGACAGCCTGGTCGACGGACTCGCCGGTGCCGCCGACAAAGACGGTGCCGTCCTCCTGGATGTCGACCGAAGCGCCGGTCTCGTCCTGGATACCGCGGATGACCTTACCGCCGGAACCGATGACGTCGCGGATCTTGTCGGTCGGAACCTGGATGGAAACGATGCGCGGAGCGGTGCTGCGCGTGGTGTGGCGCGGCTCGGGGATCACATCGAGCATCTTCTGCAGGATGAAGGCGCGGCCCTCCTTGGCCTGCTGCAGGGCGCGGGCCAGGATGTCGAAGGTAAGGCCGGTGGCCTTGTTGTCCATCTGCAGGGCGGTAATGCCCTCGGTGGTGCCGGTGACCTTAAAGTCCATGTCGCCCAGGAAGTCCTCGAGACCCTGGATGTCGGACAGGACCACGGTCTTGCCCTCCTCCTGGATCAGGCCCATGGCGATACCGGAGACCGGGCGCTTAATGGGCACGCCGCCGTCCATAAGGGCGAGCGTGGAACCGCAGGTCGAAGCCATCGAAGAGGAGCCGTTGGACTCCATGACCTCAGAGACGACGCGGATGGCGTAGGGGAACTCGTTCTCGTCGGGGAGCACCGGAAGCAGAGCGCGCTCTGCCAGGTTGCCGTGACCGATCTCGCGGCGCTTGGGGCTGCCCATGCGGCCGGTCTCGCCGGTGCAGAACGGCGGGAAGTTGTAGTGGTGCATGTAGCGCTTGCCCTCGGTAGGCTCGATGGTGTCCAGACGCTGGCCCTCGTTGAGCATGCCGAGCGACAGGACGGAAAGCACCTGGGTCTGGCCACGCTGGAACAGGCCGGAACCATGAACGAGCGGCAGGTAGTTGTCCTTCACCATGATGGGACGGATCTCGTCGGCGGCACGGCCGTCGACGCGCTCGCCGGTCTCGACGACCATGGTGCGCATAGCCTTCTTCTCGAGCTTCTTGAGCGCCACAGGGATCTCGCGCTCCCAAGCGGCCTGCTCCTCCTCGGTGAACTCGGCACGGATGGACTCCTTCAGAGCCTCGACCTTGCCGATACGGGAGAGCTTGTCGGCATCGCGAAGGGCGGCTGCCATCTCGTCGTAGTGGGCGAAGATGCGCTCCTGGACCTCCTCGACGGGCTGGTCGAGCGGGTACTCCTTCTTGACGATGGGGCCGTTGACCTGCTCCCACTCGGCAACGAACTCGTCCTGAGCCTGGCAGAAGGCAGCAAGGGCCTCCTGGCCAAACTTCATGGCGGCGAGCATGTCGTCCTCGGAGATCTCTTCGGCGCCGGCCTCGACCATCGAGATGAAGTCGGCAGAGCCGCCCAGCTCCAGGTCCAGATCGGAGTTCTCGCGCTCCTCGTAGGTGGGGTTGACGATAAACTCGCCGGTCTCCACGTTACGGCCGATGCGCACGCAGGCAAGCGGGCCCTCGAAGGGCACGCCGCCGAGCGTCATGGCCAGGGATGCACCCATGACGTTGATGACATCGAAGGGGTTGACCTGGTCGGCGACGAGCGAGGTAGCGACGATGTGCACCTCGTTGCGGAAGCCGTCCGGGAAGCTCGGGCGAATCGGACGGTCGATCATGCGCGCGGTGAGCGTGGCCTTCTCGCTGGGACGGCCCTCACGCTTGAGGTAGCCACCCGGGATGCGGCCGGCGGCGTACATCTTCTCGTTGAAGTCGACGGTCAGCGGGAAGAAGTCGTAGTTCTTGCGCTCCTTGGAAACGACCACGGTGTCGAGCATCGTGGTATCGCCCTGCTTGACCAGGCAGGCGCCGGTGGCCTGCTTGGCAAGCTCGCCCGACTCGAAGGTGTAGGTCTTGCCGTACAGCTCAAAGGTCTTGGATACGAGTGTCATTGTTCTCCTTTACCCCACAGGCCCCTTGCCTGCGGGCTTCTCATGTGACGCGGGCCCCCTGCCCCCGCCACGCTTCAGAGCGTGATTGTTCGCGCCCTTACACAAAAAGAGCGCCCCGCTGCGCAGGACGCTCCTTACATGTACAAATCCTTACTGGATGTTGTCGCGGATGCCCAGAGCCTTGATGAGCTCACGATACTCGACGATGTCGTTCTTCTTGATGTAGGAGAGAAGACGACGACGACGGCCGACGAGCATGAGCAGGCCACGACGGGTGTGGAAGTCCTTCTGGTGGGACTTCATGTGCTCGGTCAGCTCCTTGATGCGCTCGGACAGGATGGCGACCTGAACCTTGGGGTTGCCGGTGTCGACCGGGGTGTTACCGAACTGGGCAGTCAGCTCAGCCTTGCGCTCTTTGGAAACAGTCATTGTTTCACCTTTCGTTTAACGTCGCCCACGGGCGACTCAATTCGCCTCGGACTGGGAAGCCGCCGGTGGAGCGAGCAACCAAGGTCGAGGTACCAACAGGCCGATATGTTACCACAAGCAGCCCGCCCCTGCGCATCATCACCGACCCAACATGAATTCCATCGCACGGAGGCGCTGATCGGTGTGCGTCGCAGCCCAAACATGCGAAAGCCCGAGCAAGAATGCCGCCGTATGCGGGTCGATTCGCTCGGCCATGAGCGCATCGAAGGTCATGGACATGAGGGCGCGCAGCCATGCGACCTCACCAGTCGATACCAGCTCGGCACCCGGAACGCTCGACGCGCACGATCCGCACATGAGCCCGCCCGCCTGGGGCGAAAAATACGACAGCATGGGGTCTCCGCACAGCACGCAGGCCGAAAAATCTGGTCGATAGCCAACGTGCGACAGCAGCTTAAAGACATATGCCGCCACAAGTAGGTCCATATGTGCCGTGTCAAGCCCGCTGCCCACCAGTGCAAGCGCTCGCTGCGTTATAGCAAAGGTAAACGGGTCCTCGGCGTCCTCGAACGAGCACACGCGCGCGACCTCGGCGATCGCGCTTGCGGCGCAGGTCGTCTCGTAATCGGGCGCAGCGCCGAGCGGCGCCCCCATAAGCTCGGCCTGGGAAACCACGTCGAGCGACCGCCCATGCGCGAGCAGCATGTCGACGGTACAGAACAGCTCACAGCGCGCAGCCAGGCGCCCACCGGGTTTACGGGCACCCTTTGCCACGGCACGAACCTGACGACCCCGCTCGTCAAGCATCGTCAGGATCAGGTCCGTCTCTTTGAGCTTCGTCTTGTCGAGGACGAGCACCTTGGTGCGATATGTCCGGGAGCCTGCCATGCGCGCCGCGCGCCCTTAATCCTCGGCGTTGTAGCCAAAGCGGCGAATCTGGGCCTCGTCGTCACGCCAGCCGGCCTTGACCTTCACGTCCAGCTCCAAAAAGACCTGCGTGCCAAAAATGCGTTCAAGATCGCGTCGGGCGTCGATACCGATATGCTTGATCATCTCGCCGCCCTTGCCGATGATGATGCCCTTTTGGCCCTCGCGCTCGACGTAAATGGTGGCGTGAACGCGCAGCACCTTCTTGGTCTGCTCGAGCGCATCGCAGATCACGCCAACGGAGTGCGGAATCTCATCACGGGTGCGGCGCAAGACCTTCTCGCGCACAAACTCGGCAACGAGCGTTTCATCGGAAGCGTCGGTACCCATGTCCTCGGGGAACCAACGCGGCCCCTCGGGCAAAAAGTGCGCAACGGTCTCTATAAAGGCATCGACGTTGAAGTTCTTGACCGACGACGTCACGATCTCGTCGTCATATTCCATGAGCTCGTGGGCGGCCTTAAGCTGCTCCATGACCTGTGCGGGGTCGGCCTCATCGGCCTTTGTGAGCACCAAGACCTTCTTGGAACGGGCATTCTTGACGCGCTCGGCAACCCAGGCATCTCCCCTGCCAATGGGCTTGGTGGCATCAATTAAAAACGCGACGACGTCGACATCGTTCAGCTCGAACAGCGCGCTCTTGTTGAGCTCGGACCCCAGACCGTCCTTGGGCTTGTGAATACCCGGGGTATCGACAAAGACCAGCTGGTAGCCGGGACGGTTGATGACGGCGCGCATGCGACGGCGGGTCGTCTGTGCCACCGGCGAGGTGATGGCGACCTTTTTGCCATAGCAGGCGTTGAGCAGCGTGGACTTGCCGGCGTTGGGACGACCGACCAGGGCCACAAAACCGCTGCGGAAACCGGGTTCCACGTCGCCAAAGCCCGCGAGGTTGTCGTCCTCGTCGCACAGGGCGTCGAGCTCCTCGTCGCTCATGCCCTCAAACGGGTCGAACTCCTCGACATCCTCGAGCTCCTCGGTATCCACCGCGTCCAGGACCTCGTCATCCAAAACTTCATCGGTAGGCTGCATATTGTCGGACATGGGAATCCCTTTCTAAATAAAGTCAAGCGCGTGGGCAAAGACAAGCAAGCCCACGATCGCGGCGGTAATGGAAAGAACGTATACAGAGGCAGCGGCGATATCCTTCGCACGTTTGGCCAGTGGATGCAGCTCCTGGGTCGCCAGGTCGACGATAGCCTCCATAGCGGTGTTGCACAGCTCACCGTGAATCACCAGGCCACAACAGATGATAATCGTGGCCCACTCGGCAATATCGAGCCCCACGATGCAGCCGGCAATGACGGTACACATGCCCGCTACGAGCATGACCTTGATATTGCGCTCGGTCTTGACGGCGGTGACGAAGCCCTCCATGGCGTAGGAAAACGACTTTAAGAAGGACGGATGGTCCTTGTTCGATCCGGGAATCATAGACGGCTCCTAGTCGTGGGCGTGGTTGGTGATGGGGCCGACATGGACTAGCTTGGGGTCCTCGCCGCGCTCGAGCGCCAGATCGCGCAGGATGGCGTCCTCGCGGGCCTCCATGACCTCGGCCTCGTCGTCATCAATATGGTCATAGCCCAGCAGGTGCAGCATGCCGTGAACGAGCATCAGACGGCACTCGTCAGCGGGGCTATTGCCAAAACCGGGGGCCTGACGGGCGATAACCTGCGGGGCCAAGATAATATCGCCGAGCTCGAGCGTCTCATCGGCGGGAATATCCTCGTCAAAGGCCGAATCGCACTCAAACGAGAGCACATCGGTGGTGCGGTCGATACCGCGCCACTCGTGGTTGAGCTCGTGCATCTCGTCCTCGTCGACATACGAAAGGGAAATCTCGACTTCACGTTCAACGCCCTCGGCAGCAAGCACAACCTCGCAGATGTGCTCCACCTCCTGCGCGTCAAGCAGCGTATCGAGCTCGGCATCGTTGCTGATCAATACACTCAACGGGACTCCTTTCGGTCACGTACGCGTTTCTCGCGCACATCATCATAAGTATCGTACGCCTCGACGATACGTCCCACCAAGGCATGGCGCACCACGTCGGCGCGCTCGAGGTGCGAAAATGCGACATCGTCGACACGGCCCAAAATCTGCTCAACGTCGGCAAGACCGCCACGACGACCCACCAGGTCGCGCTGGCTCAGGTCGCCGGTGATCACGAACTTGGAGTTGAAGCCCAGGCGTGTCAGGAACATCTTCATCTGCTCGGGCGTGGTATTTTGCGCCTCGTCGAGCACCACGAAAGCATCGCTCAGCGTGCGGCCGCGCATGTAGGCAAGCGGGGCGATCTCGATAACGCCGCGCTCCATAAGCTCATCGGTGCGCTCGCGATCCATCATGTCAAAAAGGGCGTCGTAGAGCGGACGCATGTAGGGATCGATCTTTTCCTCAAGGGTACCGGGCAAAAAGCCCAGATTCTCCCCCGCCTCGACAACCGGACGCGTCAAGATCAGACGGCCCACCTCGTGACGCTTGAGCGCGGCAACGGCGAGCGCCATGGCCAGATAGGTCTTACCGGTACCGGCAGGACCCAAGCCAAAGGTGATGGTATGCGAGCGAATGGCATCCACATAGCGCTTTTGCCCGAGCGTTTTGGGGCGAATGGCACGACCGCGATACGAAAGCAGCACGTCATCGCGAAGCGACGTAGCCTCGTGCTCACCGTCGCGCAGAACGGCCAGACAGCGCGAGACATCGTCGGCAGAAAGCGTGCGCCCGGCAGCAGCCTCACGAAAGGCATGTTCGAAAAAACGCGCCACGAGTTCGACCTGATCCGGGTCACCGCTCACGGCGATGCTATCGCCACGGGCGACCACATGGGCGCGAACCAAGTTCTCGAGTGCACGAAGGACGCCGTCGCCGGCGCCCAAAACGCGCGAGGGGTCGATACCCTCGGGAACGGTAAGTCTAATCTTAGAGGCTTCCATGAACCTCCCTGCGCGCATGGACCAAGCCGGAATCATCGACTCCGATGATAGCAACATCGAGCAGGCACGGGGCTGTGAGTCCACAGGTATCGTCAAGACGGGCATGATGGAACGAGCCGAGCGTCAGGTTGTCACCATACTCGAGCACGGCACGCTCGACCGTGCCCACGCGACGACGAGCGTCGGCAATAGCGAGCTCCTGTGCCGCGGCCCGCATACGGCGGCTACGCTCGGCCATAACCTCGGGCGGCACTTGGTCGGGCATGTCGGCAGCAAGGGTACCGGGACGCTTGCTATAGCGGAATACGTGCATACGCGAGAAACCCACACGGCGGCACAGCGCCAGCGACTCCTCGAATTCCTCGTCCGTCTCGCCGGGGAAGCCGACGATGACATCGCACGAAAGAGACACCTGGGGCAAGTTGGCGCGAATCATGCGCACCGTGTCCTCAAAGGCCTCGGCGCTATAGGGACGGCCCATGCGATGCAGGGTCGCCGTGCAGCCGGACTGCACGGGCAGGTGCAAAAATGGGGCGATACGCTGCGGATAGCGCGCCATAACCTTAAGCAGGCGCTCAGAGATATCCATGGGCTCGACCGAGGAAATGCGCACATGCGGAATAGACGTGCGCTCCATGATGGCCTCGAGCAACTCATCGATTTCGACATGCTCGTCGGTCGCGCTCTTGCCATCGTAGGCACCCAAGTTCACACCGGTCAGCACCACCTCGGGCACGCCGGCCTCCTGGGCCTCGCAAACTTGCTCGAGCACGGACTCGACGGGCACGGAGCGCTCGGGGCCGCGCGCCTTCCACACAATGCAATAGGTGCAGCGGTGGTTGCAGCCGTCCTGAATCTTCACGCCCAGGCGAGAGCGACCGAGCGCATCGACCACCTCGCCATCGCTGCAGGCGCGAACGCTATCGGACTCAACGCCCAACACCTCGCAGACACGTTCGGCGACATCGATCTTGGACGGCTCGGCGATCACGCGATCCGAAAGCTCCAGCAGCTCCTCGGGATGCAAATTAACCACGCATCCGGTCACGACCACATAGGGCTCGTTTTGATGGGCCAGCGCATGACGAACGGCCTTACGGGTCTTGGCCTCAGCCTCGCCCGTAACGGCACAGGTGTTAATAACGATCAGATCGGCATCCTGGGGCTCCACAATAGCAAAGCCCAGGCGCATAAGATCGGCAGTGATACGGTCAGACTCAACCCGGTTGACACGGCAGCCGAGGTTGACGACGGAAATATGGGGTGCGAGCACGCGGGCTCCTTAATCGAGGATATCGTCGAGGGCACTCTTGATACGGTCGGTCACCGACTTCTTACCGGAAGCGACGTCATCGCCCATCTCATCGGCAAAAGCACGGAGCAGCTCGCGCTGCTTATTGGAAAGATTGGTGGGAACGACCACGCGCAGTTGCACGATCAGGCGGCCACGCGAACCGCCACCGCCAATGCGCGGCATGCCGTAATTATTGACGCTCACGGTATCACCGTACTGGGCGCCGGCGGGAACCGTCACCTTAACGACCTCGTCGGGCATAATGCCCTCGACCTCGATCTCGCAGCCGAGCGCAGCCTGCGCAATCGAGATATCGCTCACCAGGTACAGGTCGTCACCGTTGCGCTTAAAGCGCTCATGGTCGGCAACGCGCACGTTGACAATCAGGTCGCCCGAAGGCTCGCCGCGAAGGCCGGCCTCGCCAAAGCCGCTCACACGCAGCTGGCGACCGGTCGAAACGCCGGCGGGAATATCGATGTCGATCTTTTCATGCGAAGGCGTGCGGCCCTGACCGTCGCAGGTCTCGCAGGGATGGTCGATGACCGTGCCCTCGCCATGGCAGTCGGGGCAAGGCGAGGAAGACTGAACCTGGCCCAGGAACGAACGCTGAACCGTCGTGACGTAGCCCGTACCGTGGCAGCGGCCGCACTGCTTTTCCTGTGCGCCCTCTGCCCTACCGGTGCCGTTGCAGTCCTCGCAAGGAGCAAGGCGGTCATAGCTGATCGTCTTTTTGCAGCCGAGCGCCGCCTCCTCGAGCGTCACCGAAAGCGAGATGGCCATGTCACGTCCGCGACGACGCTCACGACGGCTGCGGGCGCCACCGCCGGCACCGCCGCCAAAGAACGACGAGAAGAGGTCGTCCATGCCCATGCCGCCAAAGATATCGTTGATATCGACGTAGCCCGAACCACCAGGGCCGTCCGCGGTGCCGTAACGGTCGTAGTTAGCACGCTTCTGCTCGTCGGAAAGAACGGAATAAGCCTCGTTGAGCTCTTTGAACTTGGCCTCGGCCTCGGGGTCGTCCGAAACGTCCGGGTGTACGGTACGGGCCTTCTTTAGAAACGCGCGCTTAATCGTCCGCGCATCGGCATCCTTGTCGACGCCAAGTACCTCGTAGTAATCCCTATTTTCCGACACGACCGAATCCTTCCGACTTTCATTATTGTCACAGTGCGTCCTATACCCAAGCTGGGCCGGCCGCAAACAGAGGGCTAGATGTTATTGCATTGCGTAGGGCGAAAGCATGGCACGTTGCGAGCAGCTCGCAAACCAAACCGACACGAGCGCGAACATAAATCCGTTGGCAAAACCGTTGGCAAACTGCATCGCGCCGCGCTTCCACCACAGCAGGCTGCGGTGCAGCACGCCGTCCGAGACCACCATGAAAAGGCCCATGGCAAACGGAATAAAGCACATCACGGCAAAGGCCGAGAACACGCCCGATATGGCCGACAGCACCAAAAACGGCGCCACGATGCCCATCAGGTAAAAACCGGTACGGGCCTTGCCTTCCAGACGCTCGGCCTCAACATGGGCACGGCCGACAAGATCGCCGCCCGAGGCACCGTTGGTGCCGGCGTGACCCATGCCGCCAATGCGGACCTCGTCGCCATCGTGCGTGCCGGCAGGAAACTCAATTGTCTGCTCGGAGGTCACACGGGTTCGACCGCTGCCGCCGCAATCGGGACAGGGGTCGGCGACGACCTTACCGGAACCTCCGCACTCGGGGCAGACCGACTGGAACGTGCCGGCACCGAACAGGAAGGACAGGTCGACGTCGATGTGGCCGCGACCGCCGCAGCTCGGACAGGTATGTGCATGCTCGGACGAAACAGAACCCGAGCCTCCGCAGTGACCACAGGTATCGAAGCGCGTATAGCGAACGGTCTTGCGGGCACCGCCCTTGGCCTCCTTGGCGTCGAGCTTAATATCGACGACCACGTTGGCGCCGTTCTCGGGATTATAGGCAGCCTGCCCGCGACGCGGCTGGCCCCAGGCGCCCCCGAAGGGGAAACCGCCGTCAAAGGGATTGCCGTAACCGGCGCTGCCGGCATAGCCACCGCCATAGGGCGAAGCCGTCGGTGCACCGGCAAAGGGATTGCCCGAGCGCATGGCGTCGTAGCGCGCACGCTTCTGCTCGTCCGAAAGCACGGCGTAGGCCTCGGAAACCTCTTTAAACTTTTCCTCGGCATCCGGCTCTTTGTTGACGTCCGGATGGAGCTTGCGGGCCTTTTGCTGGAAGGCCTTTTGAATATCACGCGAGGTGGCGTCCTTGGAGACACCCAAAATCTCGTAGTAATCTTTTTCGTTCATCGTCGCCATGCGCGGCAACCTCCTGCTCACAGCAGCGTATATATTCCGGTAATTCTACCCGAGCGGCCTAAGCTAGATCCCAAAACAGCTCGAACAGAACATTTCCATCGAGCCAGCCCAGGTGTGTCGGCGCCAGACGAGCTCGAACATGGCCCGCGACGACATCTGCCGAAGTGAAGGGTCCCTCATGGACCCCGAGCGTCTCGGGCACCCAAGTGGCAAGACCCAATTCGAGCGCGCGATCGCAGGCAACTGCCAGCTCGCCCGTTGGGATGACACGAACCGCGCGAACCAACAGGTCGGACGCGACACCGCGCGTCATGCGGCAAGCAAGCATCAGGTCTTCGGCCGCGGCCTCGCGCTGCGAGAGATATTCGGCCTCGAACGCCGTCGCGTCATCGTCACGTTGCACCAGACGCACGCGGTACGCATCGCCTCGAGAAGACACGCCGGGGAACAAACCCGCAAGACGGTCGAAATCCTCGGCGTCGAGCATACCCGCGGCAGAACGACCCAGGCCCAGGTAGCCCCGTCCGGTCCAGTAGGCAATGTTATGGGCGCACTCATGGCCGTCGAGCGCGTAACTCGCCACCTCATACGGGTGATAGCCGGCGGCACCCAGGAGCTCGCGTGCCACGTCCATGCATGCGGCCTGAAAATCCTCATCAGGCTCGAGCGACTCGTCACGGCACGCCATGCGATAAAGGGGCGTCCCCTCCTCGAGCGTGAGCGGGTAGACCGACACATGATGCGGAGCCGCCGCCAGCACGCCATCGAGCGTGCACTGCCAGCTTACGGCGGTCTGCCCGGGAAGACCACACATCAGGTCACACGACACATCGAGCCCAGCGTCCTTAACCGTCGTGATGGCAGCGAGCGCCCGATCGGCATCGTGAATGCGGCCGATGGCGGTAAGTTCGGCGTTATCGAGCGTTTGCACGCCCAGAGAGATGCGTGTGACACCAACCTTGGCAAGCGCAGCGGCAAGCTCGGCGGTCAGCGATTCGGGATTGGCCTCACAGGTAAACTCAACAGGGGCGCACCACGCACGAATACGCCGCGCCAACTCCACAAGGCGCTCCCCCGCCAGCGACGGCGTACCGCCGCCAACATAGACGGTGCGGATTTGGCCAAGGGCCCCAGCCTTGCCAAAAGCATCGAGGCGCGCGAACAACTGCTCAAAATAGGCATCGAGCGCAGCGCTCGGGTCGCATGGAGCAAAACTGCGCGAATCAAAGTCGCAGTACCGGCACTTTTGGGCGCAAAACGGAACGTGCACGTACAGCGCGGTAACGGCCACCCTTAAGCCTCCAGCGGATGAGGGGGCACCGATTCGCCGGCGGCAAGGGCAGTCTCGCAGGCCACCACATCGCGCTCGATCTCATCAACCAGCGCCATAAATTCCTCGTAAGTGGAACAGCGCACCACATGGGCACGCCAAGCGGCGGCATGGGGCATGCCTTTTAAGTACCAGCTTGCGTACGTACGGGCACGCGCCATGAGCGGCAGGAGCTCATGTGTCAGCGTTAGGTGCTCACGCAGGGCGTCCAGGCGCTCGACGGAGCTGCGAACCGGCACCGGTATGCCATCGAGCGCAAGGGCGCGAGCATCGCCAAACACCCACGGGTTCCCGTAGATACCGCGCGCGATAAACACCGCGCTGGCGCCCGAGTTGCGCAGATGCTCCGCGGCATCCTCGGCGCAGAACACATCGCCCGAACCGATCACGGGAATCTCGACGGCATCTGCGACCTCATCGACGACCGACCAATCCGCCTGGCCCGTGTAGAGCTGCGTAGCGCAACGACCATGCACGGCGACTGCTGCAGCCCCTGCGCCCTCAAGCATCTGGGCAAACGTCGCGGCATTACGGTCCTCGGCGTAAAAGCCCTTGCGGATCTTTACGGTCACGGGCACGTGCGCCGCACCCACCGTGGCCTCGACGATCTTCTCGGCCAAATCGGGCGTGCGCATGAGCGCCGAGCCCTCGCCCTTGGTAACGACCTTGCGGGCGGGGCATGCCATATTGATATCGATGAGCGACAGGCGATCGCCAACGCGCTCCTCGACGGCGGCGACGGCACTCGCAAACTGATCGGGCTTGGAGCCAAAGAGCTGCACACAAATCTGCTGCTCCTCGTCGGCCGGCAGCACCAGGCGCCACGTTTTGTTGCTGGCATAGGCAAGGCCTGCCACGCTCACCATCTCGCTGTAGGCAAGGTTGGCACCGCGGCGGCGGCACATGATGCGGTAGGCAGGGTCGGTCACGCCCGCCATGGGAGCCATAAGGAACGGTTGCTCGGCATAGGCGCCCAGCAACCGCTCGCTGTATTCGGAAAGCGCCATAGGCCTACTCGTCCACCTTGAGAATCGCCATAAAGGCCTCCTGCGGGACCTCGACCGAGCCGATGGCTTTCATGCGCTTCTTGCCCTCTTTCTGCTTCTCGAGCAGTTTGCGCTTACGCGAAATATCGCCGCCGTAGCACTTGGCAAGCACGTCCTTGCGACGCGCCTTGACGGTGGAGCGGGCAATGATCTTGTTGCCGATAGCACCCTGGATGGGCACCTCAAACAGCTGACGCGGGATGATCTCCTTGAGCTTGTCGCACAGACCGCGGGCCAGGCCATAGGCCTTGTCCTTGTGCACGATAAACGACAGCGCGTCCACCTCATCGCCCGAAAGCAAGATATCGAGCTTCACAAGCTCGGAAGGACGATACTCGTTGAACTCGTAGTCGAGCGAGGCATAGCCCTTAGTGCGGCTCTTGAGCTGGTCAAAGAAGTCCAAGATGAGCTCGGCAAGCGGCATATCGAAGCGCATCTCGACCGATTTGCTCGTCAGGTGGATCATGTCGGTCGTAACGCCGCGGTGCTCGATGGCGAGCTGCATGACGGCGCCCGTGTACTCAGGCGGGCAGATGATCTTTGCCTTGAGGTAGGGTTCCTCGATACGCTCGATGCGCGTGGCCTCGGGAAGGTCCTGCGGGCTGCGGACATCGATCATCTCGCCGTCGGTCTTGTAGACGTGATAGTCGACCGAGGGACTCGTGGCAATGAGGTCCAAGTTGAACTCGCGCTCCAGGCGTTCCTTAACGACTTCCATGTGCAGCAGGCCCAGGAAGCCCACGCGGAAGCCAAAGCCGAGCGCCACCGAGGTCTCGGGCTCCCACACCAACGACGGGTCGTTGACGTGCAGCTTATCGAGTGCGTCACGCAGGTTCTCGTAGTCCTTGTTATCGATCGGGAACAGGCCCGTATAGACCATGGGCTTGGCCTCGCGGTAACCAGGAAGCGGCTCGGGGCAGGGGTTCGACGCCCAGGTAAGGGTGTCGCCCACGCGAACGGCCTCGGGGTCCTTCAGGCCCGTGACCACGTAGCCGACCTCGCCAACCGTCAGCGCGTCAACCGGGGTCTCGGCAGGACGCTTGACACCCACGCCGTCGACCAAAAAGTCGCCCTCTGCCTGCATCATGCGCAGGGTATCGCCCTTTTTGATGGAGCCGTCAAAGACGCGCACCGTGGCCACCACGCCGCGATACTCGTCAAAGTACGAATCCAGAATGAGCGCTTTGAGCGGAGCATTTGCATCGCCCTTAGGCGGAGAGATCAAAAAGACGATGGACTCTAGCAGATCGTGAATACCCTCGCCGGTCTTGCCCGACACGCACACGGCATCATCGGCGGGAATCGCCAGGTCATCCTCGATCTCGGTCTTGACCTCGTCGGGATGGGCCGAGGGCAGGTCAATCTTGTTGATGGCAGGAACAATATCCAGATTGGCGTTCATAGCGAGCGTCGCGTTGGAGACGGTCTGCGCCTCGACGCCCTGCGTGGCGTCGACAACGAGCACCGCGCCCTCACAGGCTGCCAGCGAGCGCGAGACCTCGTAGGTAAAGTCAACGTGGCCCGGCGTATCGATCAGGTTGAACTGATACGTCTCGCCATCGTCGGCGTCATAGGAAACGCGGACGGCATTGGACTTGATCGTAATGCCGCGCTCGCGCTCGATATCCATGGTGTCGAGCAGCTGCGACTCCATGTCGCGCTCGTCGACGGTATGGGTGAGCTCGAGAATGCGGTCACTGATCGTGGACTTGCCATGGTCGATGTGCGCAACAATTGAGAAGTTGCGGATGTGGGAAATGTCAATTGAAGTATTCATGCGGACTATCTTACCCGAGCGGTACAAAAAATGGAGCCTGTTCCATAAAACAGGCTCCATTTATGCGCGTAATCTGTGTGGTGTGAAATTTACAACTTAGGCGTTGATGCTGTTCACGAGCTTGGCAAGACCGGACTTGCGGTTGGAAGCCTGGTTCTTGTGGATAACATGCTTGGCGGCAGCCATGTCGAGACGCTTGGTGACGGTCTTGAGGGCAGCCTGGGCCTTCTCGGCGTCGCCCTCGGCGACGGCGGACTGGACGTGCTTGGTCAGCGTCTTGAGCTCGGACTTGACAGCCTTGTTACGCATGCGAGCTGCCTCATTGGTGCGGATACGCTTCTTCTGAGACTTGATGTTTGCCACTTCTGGAGTTCCTTTCGAGTTCCTTGCAAAAAATGTATGACACCTCTGAGACACGGTGAGGTCATGCTAGCTCCTACTATAGCACGCTCCCCCTCAAAGGGATAGAACGAATTTGTCAAATAGGCAGGTATCATCACGATTTTCTCAAGATGTTCGTAATCCAGAGCAAAAGCGCGGTCTGAGAATCGGCCGAACCCTTCAGTGCGAGCTCCACATCGACCGCGCCCTCGAGCGCGGCAACGAGCTCTGCCATCGAAAAGCGACGTGCCCAGGTCAGGTGATTCTTGACCTGCCAGGACTGGAGCTTAAGTGTTGCGGCCAGCTCACGACCCTGACCGCGCGCATCGAGCGCCTTGGCGACGATCAGCTCGCGGATGCGGCCGCACAGCAATGTATAAGTCCACACGTAGCTCTTAGCGGGCAATAGATTGAAAAGCTCGAGCGAGCGTCGCATGTCACGGGCCGAGACCGCATTGAGAAAGTCCCAGGGTTGAACCTCGGCAGTGCGCACAATCCAGCGCTCCACATCGGCAAGCTCAATCTGGGGCGCCTCGACCATCTGAGCAAGCTTAGCCAAGTCGTTATCGAGCATGCGAGTGTTTTCACCCGAACGCGAGACGAGCTCCTCGGCGGCCGCCGTCGAGATCGACTTGCCGTGCTGCGTCGCCATCTGCTGCACGCGGCGCGGTAGCTCCCAGCGCTTGGTGCCGGAGCAATCGATCACAGCCTTCTTGTCGATCTTGGCGATCGCCTTATACAGGCGCGTGTTCTTGGCAAGCGAGTCGGCGATGATGAGGCAGACCGTTGTGGGGCTGGGACTCGCCAGATACTCGACGAGCGGCTCCGAGACCGCCTTGGCGAGCTTTGAGCAGCCGTCAAGGATTACCAGGCGAAACTCGCTGCCCATCGGAAAGGTGTTAAGCGATCCGATAATGGACTCGATATCGGGGTCCTTGGTCATGTCGCGCTCGTCGAGGTTGAACTCAACCATACCCGACTTTTCCAGACGCGCTTTCATACGCGAGACGGCGTGACCGCGCTTGACTCCGTCGGTACCGACAATCAGATATGCCGGCAGCAGACCGGTTTCGGACATTGCGCTCCCCTCCCGCAGGCCTTCGTATTCGTTCCGTGCCATTCTAGCCCAGGGGCCCACCACACGCCAACGACGTCGTCACGGTCGCTGGCATCGCATCGCAAAGCCATTCGCAGTCGGCGTGACGGTAATGTCTCCGTGTTCGATGGTGCACGCGAACACGCCGCCCGCTTCCTTAACGGCATCGATGCAGGCATCGGACGGATGGCCGTATCGATTCCCCTCGCCCGCGCTCGCGAGGGAAAGCTCGGGCTTCAGGACGTCCAGCAACTCACCATCAACTGAAACCTTAGAGCCGTGATGCCCAAGTTTAAGGACATCGATATCCCCCACTTCCTGCACGAATTCCCGTTCTTGGTCAAGCTCGGCATCACCGGTGAGGAGTATGCGCAGGCCCTTGCCTTCCTGAACATAAGAGAGCAACAGGACAAGTGAGTCCTCATTTCCCTCGCCATCCACGGACTCGAATGGCCACACCACGCGGGCGCAAAAAGAGCCGATGTCGACCGTATCCCCACGGCACACCTGCCGATACTCCACGCCAGGTCGGTTCAATACCTCGGCAGGAGCATCATCCAGCGCATCCGCCGCCACGGCAATCGTTCCGACCGAAAACTGTTCGAGCACGGCAGGCAGACCACCCCAGTGGTCCTCATCCCAATGCGTCACAAAGACGGCATCGATATGGTGCACGTTATTGCGAACCAACGCCGCCACCACGCGCTCGTCGAGCCCGCAGTCGACGAGCGCCACTGCGCCGCCCTGGCGAATAAGAATCGCATCGGCCTGGCCCACATCGAGCACCGTCACCGAAGGCGGAGCGAATCGATCCCAGTAGGCGTACGGAATCGCAGCCAAGAGCACCAGGCATGCAAGCCCCACCGCCATAGGACGTGCACGGGGACGCGGCCACCAGACCAGCAGAACCGCCAGCAAACACGGCACTAGGTAAATCCACATGCTATCGGGCGGCACGCTCACGGATGCACCCGGCACGGCGGCAAACAGCTGCTCAAAGAACAGCGCGCAACGGGCGGCAATCATGGGCACAACGAGCGCCCAAGTCCGCAACGGCGCCACGAGCGAAAAGGGAACCAGCACGATCGACACGACGAGCAGTACGCTCACCACCGGACCGAGGACCGCATTTGCCAGCGGAGCAATGAGCGAGAACGTACCGAAGGCAGGAATGGTAATGGGAAGTGTCGCCAGTTGCGAGCACAGCGTGACGGAAAGCATGCCGGCAACGCCCGACGGAACACTAAGCTCACCCAAAGCGTAGGTCGCATAGGGGCAAAAGCACAGAATGGCTAAGACGCTGGCACATGAAAGCTGAAAGCCCATCTCGAACAGAACCGTCGGCCGCAGCAGCACAAAGATGGACATGGTTACGAAGAGCGCCGATGCGCCATGCCGGCGCCGCCCCGCGCCGTTTACGACAAGCGTCGCGAACACCATGCAGCACGCGCGCACGGCCGAGGGAGACGCGCCCGTAAAGGCAGCGTAGCCCACAAGCGTTATCGCCAATATCGCCCGTTGAAGACCGCGTGAGCACCGAGTCTTTTGCAATACACCCTCGATTACAAACCCCACGATTGCCAAATGGCTGCCCGAGACGGCGATAAGATGCGCCGTTCCCGTCACCGAAAACCAGTCGCCCGCCGGCTGGGCGCGCAGCTCGGCCGAACGACCGCAGACGACACCGGCTATGAGTGCACGCGCCGGGTCGGTCGCAGGCGCGATGGACGCAAGCAGCCCATTTCGCATCCGAAGAAGCGGCCCCGGAGAGTCCTCATCGACCGACAAAATCCGAACGACTTTAACCTTGCGCACCTCGCCTCGGAGCACGCGCGATCGTCCATACGCATCGTTCTCAAAACGTGAAACGCGACCGATAACACGCACGTGCGCCCCGACCTTGAGCTCGAGGTCGCACGATAGGCGAACCATTGCCAAGTTCTTACCGTCCGCGCGTGCCTCGCAGGTATAGGAATACACGTCGTCGTTTATGGATGGGTCACCCTGCACGACAAACTCAAGGCTGCTTGCCGCTCGACCGTCGAGCGCTTTCGAGGCGCTTAGCACGCCCACAGCCCACCACGCCGAGACGACCGCTCCCGCCACGAGACCGACGGACGCGGCATACAGCCACCGCTTCCAAGGGGCAAGCCGCGCACAAGATTGAGCCAGCACAACGAATACCGCCGCCGTAACGGGAATGGCCCATAGCGGCCCGACCGCCGAAGCCCGCTCCCACAGCAGCGCATCGGCGGCCACGTTGAGCACCAAGGCGCAGCTCATGCACATGCCGGCACACAGGGCCATCGTCCACGGCATCAGAGGCCGCGGAGGCATCACATGCTCGCGCTCGGTCGCACTCATACGCAGATGGAATCTTTGATTTTGGCAAGCTTCTTCTCGCCGATTCCCGACACACGCATCAGATCGTCAACCGAGGCAAAAGCACCGTTCTTTGTCCGCTCATCGATAATCGACTGGGCCATGGAGGGACCGATGCCAGAGAGCGTCTGCAGCTCTGCCGCGCTTGCCGTATTGATATTTACTAGGCCCGTTGCGCCACTCACGCCCAATGATGCGGAAGCCCCACCATCAACACCAGCTTCCGCAATGGACGCCTGCTGCTCCCCTACCGTTGGAACGTGAATCTTCTGTCCATCGACGACCTTAGATGCCCGATTGAGCCCCGTAACGTCTGCCTCGGGCGCCAGCCCGCCGGCGGCATCAATCGCCTGAGCCACCCGCGCGCCGTCCTTGAGACGATATACGCCGGGCGACACAACGGCGCCATCAACGTCGACATAAACCTCTGCCGCGGCAGACGCCTTAAGCGAAGAGCCTTCGGAAGTCTTTCCGCTCGAGGCATCGCCGGATCCCGGCTCCGCCAACGAGCCTGAACCGTCAGTGCGCTCAAACGACACGCCGCCGGCACCGCCGCCAAGGTTCGCCATCGCCAAGCCACTCGCCATCGCAATGACGACCAGTATCGCCATCACCGCTGCCTTATGACCGAGCAGCTTGTCCGCCAAGCGGTCCATCCGTTTGACCCGTTCGTGTTGTTCGCGCTGCGCCATAGCAAAACCTCCCAACACCATCGTGTCAGGAAAAAAGCCCTGCAACTGCCACGCTCCAAAACCGGTTTTAGCGGTCAAACCAAAAACCGACCAAAACCTTGCACAAATCTGTCCATTTATTCAGGCACACGTCAGCAAATGAACACTTAGCCGCAAAATGCCCAGATATCAAAAGACCGACGATGCAGGCGCACCGTCGGTCTATGCACAAATTTACTCGTGATCTTGGTAAATCTCACGCGGAGCAAGCTCCGAATGTTTGCGTTTTAAGGTCTTAGGGGCCTTATACGTGTTGCTCTCGAAGTCGATGTACTCGGTCTGCTTGAGCAGGCGCTCGATCATCTCCTCGTGATCAAACAGATCCCAGGCCTCATGCACGGCATCGAGTTTAGCGTGCGTCTCGGGACGGCGCGGCATAAACAGCGTGCAGCAGTCAGGAGCGGCCTCAGTCGAGATATCGAACGTACCGATCTCCTCGGCGCGTGCGATGATCTCCTGCTTGTCCGAACCGATGAGCGGACGGAACACGGGGATCTTCACGGCCTCGTTGACGGCCATGATGTTCTCAAGCGTTTGGGAGGCAACCTGCCCAAGTGATTCGCCCGTAACAATGGCCTTGGCACCCTCGATGTGTGCAATGCGCTCGGCAACCGAATACATAATGCGGCGATACATGATCACGCGCAGGTTGCTGGGACAGGTGACCGAAATCTCACGCTGGCAGTCGCCAAACGGCACCACGTACAGGCGGCCGATCTGAACACCCGGCTCAAGCGCATGGATAATGTCCTGCACCAAATACTCGCTCGTATCGGGCGTCTGCGGACGACCGGAGAAATGTACCGGCACGCACACCGCGCCGCGACGCGCGAGCATCCAGGTCGCCACCGGAGAATCGATACCCGACGAGAGCAGCGTCACGACCTTGCCGGCAGAACCCACCGGCAGACCGCCCACGCCGCGCTCGGAGCGCGCGTACACATAAACGCTACCCTGGACCACCAACACATGCACCATAGCGTCAGGATCGTGCATCTGGACCTTTTTATCAGGAAACGCCTCGCACAGCACCTCGCCCACCTGACGATTGATGTCAATCGAGGTGAGCTCATAGTCGGTATTGGAGCGCTTGGCATGCACCTTAAACGAATCGAAGGAACCAAACTCGCGCAGCGCCTTGACGGCGGCGGCACAGTACTCCTGCGGGTCGCGGTTGGTGTGATACGCCAAAGACACGCGAGCAACGCCGGGAACGGTGCGAATGACACGCGCCGCATCGTCGGCCTGATGCTCGTTAAAGGTCACGAGGATATAACCGGAAATTCGAGACACGGCATTCACGGAAAAGGCGGCCAAGGCCGCCTTGATGTTATCCATGAGGATATGCTCAAAATGCGCGCGGTTCTTACCCTTCAGTCCAACCTCGTGATAGTGGACCAGGCAGACGCGAGCCGCCATTTAGGCTTCAGCAACCTTGTGGCCGAGCGCCTTCTCGTAACGGGCCTCGTCGTAAGAGATGTCGCCGTCGACAATCTCGTCCATAGCCATCGAAATGGTATCGGCACCGGAAAGCCCGATGGTGATGTCATCGACATCCTGGACGGCAAGCACGCGGTTGTGCTGGCCACGCAGCATGCTGTTAATGTCGCAGGCGCGCTTGGAGGCAAGCGAAGCGAGCAGGAAGCGGTTGTGATCGGTCTTCTCCAGAAGATCGTCAATGCAAGGCTTTACAACGGACACGGACCTCAGATCCTTTCATGCATATCGAGAACGCGAACGAGCTCATCGGTCGCGCGGTCGAGATCGTCATTAACCACGACGTCGTCGTAGCGGTCGGCAAGGGCAAGCTCATCGGCGGCGTTTGCCATACGCAGCTCAATCGTCTCGGGCGTCTCGGTACCGCGACCGACTAGACGCTCGCGGAGCACCTCAAGCGAAGGCGGCTTGATAAAGATCAGCACGGCCTCGGGGAAACGCTCCTTCACCTGCAGGGCGCCCTGGACATCGATCTCCAAAATCAGAGACGCGCCCGAGGCAAGCTTGGATGTGACCTCGCTCACCAACGTGCCGTAGCAGTTACCGTGGACCTCGGCCCACTCAACAAACTCACCGTTTGCCACGCGGCGGTCGAACTCCTCGCGCGTCAGAAAAAAGTAGTTGACGCCGTCGACCTCACCTTTGCGTGGTGCTCGCGTGGTAGCCGAAACCGTCAGGCCCAGGTTCGAGCGGCGCTCGCGCACACGAGTGACGAGCGTACCCTTGCCTGCGCCTGACGGTCCAGAAATCACAAAGAGCTTGGAATCCTGAGCGCTCACTTATTTGGTCAGCTGCTCGAGGAGCTGCTCGCGCTGACGGACGCCGAGGCCCTGGACGCGACGGGTAGCGGAGATACCGAGCTCCTCCATGATCTTGGCGGCCTTGGCCTTGCCATAACCAGGAAGAGACTCGATGAGGGTGGAAACCTTCATGCGGGAAGCGATGGGGTCATCGGAGTTGAGCACGGACTCGAGGGACTTCTCGCCCTTCTTGATCTGCTCGCGAAGCTCAGCGCGGGCGTGACGTGCGGCAGCAGCCTTCTCAAGAGCCTGCTTGCGCTGCTCATCGGTAAGCTGAGGGAGTGCCATTCGTACCTCCAAAAAGTTGGGTTATATCTGATTCAATAATTGGCATTTTAGCACGTAGAACGTACAAAATGCCCAATCGCGGCTCCATAGGTTAGACGATACCCGCAAAAAGTGCAATATACTGCGCCCAAAGTTAAGCCCCTGACCTGCGATTCCACACAAAGGATGGGAAAGTTTACGCAGGCACAGGGGCTATTTTGTGCTAATGAGACCCAAAAGTGGTGACTTAGGGGAATCTTTTAGGCGACGTTTTCGACCAGCTCAGCGACAATAGCGTCAAAGGCAGCAACCGGATCGTCGGCGCCGGTGATGGGACGGCCCACCACAATGTGGCTTGCGCCACGCTCGATAGCCTGGGAAGGCGTCGCCACGCGGGACTGGTCACCAAGGGCGGCACCCACCGGACGCACACCCGGAGTCACGATCAGGGCATCGGGACCCAGCAGCCCACGCATGTCGTGAGCCTCCATCGGCGAGCACACGATACCGTCGATGCCGTTGGCCTGAGCGAGCTTTGCCAGGCGGGCGGCCTCCTCGGCCACGGGCGACTCGACGCCGATCTCGCTCAAGGCATCCTGGTTCATGCTCGTGAGCACGGTGATGGCGACGAGCTTGGCGCGGTCCTTGCGCGCCTCCTCGGCGCCCTCGCGGCAGGCAGCGAGCATGGCGCCCGAACCCAAGCCGTGGACCGAAAGCAGATCGGCACCGGCAAGCGAGGCCGAGCGGGCGGCACCGCGAACCTGATGCGGAATATCATGGAACTTGAGGTCAAGGAAGACCTTAAAGCCCAAATCCTTGAACGTCTTGACGATCTCAGGACCCTCGGCGTAATAGAGCGTCATGCCAACCTTGAGCCAGGCGGCATGGCCCGAAAGCTCGTGGGCAAGCTCGAGCGCACGCTCACGGTCGCAGTCGAGGGCGACGATAACACGGTCGCGGGCATCGGTCTCTAGCATTCGAAAGCACCTACCAGTTCGTTGATGTCCTTCACGCCCTGAGACTCGGCCCAGGCCTCGAGCTCGTGCGCGATCTTGAGCGAAGCGCACGGATCGACGAAGTTGGCCATGCCGACCGACACGCAGGTGGCGCCGGCCAGGATAAACTCGGCCGCATCTTCGCCGGTCATGACACCGCCGACACCGTTGATGGGGATATCGACGGCCTGGGCAACCTCCCAGACCATGCGCACGGCGATGTGGTGGCACAGCGGGCCCGAAAGGCCGCCCTTGGGCTTGGCCACGCGGGACTTGCGGGTATGGACGTCGATGGCCATGCCCTGGATGGAGTTGATGACTGAAAGGCCGTCGGCACCGGCAGCCTCGAGGGCCTTGGCAATCTCGGCGACGTTGACCGGGGCCATCTTCACGAACAGCGGCTTATCGGTCACCTTGCGGCAGGCAGCCATAACAGAAGAGGCGCCCTCGGGCGTGGAGCCCATGGCGGCACCGCCGGCGGCGATATTGGGGCAGCTCACGTTGATCTCATAGCCGGCAGCCCAGGGGCACAGCTCGACATACATCTCGAGCGCGCGGACAAACTCGTCAACGGAGTGGCCGGCAACCTGACAGATGACCTGGCAGCCGTCCTTGGACAGCTGTTCGAGCCACGGACCGGACTCGCGGGCAAAGGCGGCCACGCCGGGGTTCTGAAGGCCCACGGAGTTGATCATACCGCCGGGAATCTCGGCCATGCGGGGCGCGGGGTTGCCGGGCCAGGGCTCGGCAGCGCAACCCTTGGTGGTGATGGCGCCCAGCTGGGAAACATCAAAGAAGTTCTGGAACTGCCAACCGTAGCCAAAGGTACCGGCTGCGGTGTTGATGGGGTTCTGCATCTTGACGCCGCCGAAATCGACGGCCATGTTCACGGTACCCACTAGAAGACCACCACCTTGGAAGCATCGAACACGGGGCCGCACATGCAGGCGCCCTTCATACCGTCGACCGTCTCGACATTGCAGGTATTGCAGGCGCCAAAGCCACAGCTCATCATGCGCTCAAGCGACACCTCGCAGTACGCACCGGCCTCGGCGGCAGCGGCGGCGACTTTCTTCATCATGACGGCGGGGCCGCAGCGGGCGACGTAGTCGTAGCCGCCCTCGCCGAGCAGCTCGGCTGCCGGGTCGGTGCAAAAACCGTGCGTGCCCAGCGTGCCATCGTCGGTGCACACGTTAACCGTGGCGCCCAGCGCGCGGAACTCATCGACACCCACGGCCTTGGAAGCGGTGCCAAAGCCCAGGCACACGTCGACATCCACGCCCTGCTCGGCAAGCTTGCCGGCGAGGCAGAGCACGGGCGGAACGCCGATTCCGCCCGCCACGAGCAGCGCCTTCCTGGTGCCCTCGGGAACAAGCCAGCCGCGGCCGCCAGGGCCCAACAGGTTGGACTTGGAGCCGGGGACCATCTGCGACAGACGACGGGTGTCGTCACCCACGACGGCGTACCACAGCTCGACGGTACCGGCCTGGGCGTCGGCGCGATAGAAGCTCAGGGGCACGCGAAGCAGCGAGGACGCATCGCCGGGCACGGCAATGTTCACAAACTGACCGGGCTTGAGCGCACTTGCAAGCTTGGGGGCCGAGATGACGAGCGAGAAGATGCCGTCGGCGATCTCCTGGTTCGAGACGACCTCGAAGTCGTGCATGCGTGCAGTGGAAGGTGTGGGCATAGACGCTCCAATCCCCCATGCGATTGCATGGTCAAAACGAACAGAAAGCGCGGCACCGCAAGGGCACCGCGCACAAAAGCGATAAGGCTATGCTAGCAGATGCAGCCGTCGGCGAGCGTCTGCTTACCGCCGACAAACACATCGGTGGCACGACCGGTAAGCGTGCGGCCGGCAAAACCGGAGTTCTCGGCGCGCGACTCATAACCGTCCTCGCCGACCGTCCAGGTGGCAGAGGGGTCGAACACGGTCAGGTCGGCAACGGAGCCCGCCTTGACCTGAACCTGGTCGAGGCCCAGAATCTCACGCGGCTTGATGGCCATGAGCTCGACCATGCGGCCCACGCTCATCTTGCCCGTGTTGACCAGCTCGGTGAGTACGAGCGACAGCGAGG
This sequence comes from uncultured bacterium, assembly GCA_905215825.1. Lineage (GTDB taxonomy): Bacteria > Actinomycetota > Coriobacteriia > Coriobacteriales > Coriobacteriaceae > Collinsella. The sequence goes on along the minus strand of CAJMRO010000008.1, from coordinate 11,190 downwards.
TCTCGAGGCCGATCATGCCAAAGGGCGCAAGCTCGAACTCGCGGGCCTTCTCCCACGGGGTGTGGGGAGCGTGATCGGTGACGATAGCGTCGACGGTGCCGTCGATGACGCCCTGACGGATGGCCTCGGCATCCTCCTCGGTACGCAGCGGCGGATTGACCTTGAGCGAGGTGTTGTAGGTCTCGTCCAGGTCGTTCTCGGTCAGGAACATGTGGTGCGGGGTGGCCTCGCAGGTAACCTGAACGCCAGCGGCCTTACCGGCACGCACGATCTCCAGGCCATGGGCGGTGGAGATGTGCTGGATGTGCAGCTTGGCACCGGTCAGCTTGGCGATCTCGATGTCGCGGGCGATCTGGAGCTCCTCGCCGGCAGCCGGCCAACCCTCGAGGGCCAGACGGGTCGAGACCTTGCCCTCGTTGATCTGGCCGTGGCCGACCAGGTCCTCGTCCTGGCAGTGGCTCATGAAGACCTTGCCGAACATCTTGCCGTAGTCCATGCAGCGACGGAGCATGCCCGCGCCCTGCACGCCGCGACCGTCATCGGTGAAGGCGACGGCGCCGTGGGCGACCATATCGCCCATCTCGGACATGGCCTCGCCCTTAAGACCGCGGGTCATGGTGCCCGACGGATAGACGCGACAGTGGCCGACCTCGGCAGCACGGGACTTGACGAACTCCACGACGGTGCCGTTATCGGTGACGGGATCGGTGTTGGGCATGGAGCACACGCCGGTAAAGCCGCCCTTGGCAGCTGCGCGGGTACCGCTCTCGATGTCCTCTTTGACCTCGTAGCCGGGCTCGCGCAGATGCACGTGCATATCCACCAGACCGGGGACGAGGTACTTGCCGGAAAGGTCGCGGACCTCGGCTCCCTCGACGGCGAGATTCTCGCCGACCTCGGCGATCTTGTCGCCGTCAATCAGGACGTCAACGACACCGTCAAGCTCGACGGACGGGTCGACGACGTGGGCATTCTTAAGAAGCAAGGCCATTATCGGCACCTCCAAGCAGCAGATACAGGATAGCCATACGCACGCAGATACCGGCGTAGACCTGCTCCAGGATGACGGAGCGTTGCGGGTGGTCGGCCATATAGGAGTCGAACTCGACGCCGCGGTTGATGGGACCCGGGTGGCAGATGATCGCATCGGGCTTCATGAGCTTCTCGCGGTCCTTGGTCAGGCCGAAGAGCCTGTGGTACTCACGAATGGTCGGGAACGGGGCACCCTCGAGGCGCTCCTGCTGCACGCGCAGCATGTAGACGACGTCCAGCTCGGGCAGGACGGAATCGAGGTCGCTCGTCACGTGGTCGCAGCCCAGAACCTCGGGCGCCGGCGGCAGCAGCGTGCCGGGGGCGACGGCGTAGGTCTCGCAGCCCATGATCTTAAGGGCGGGAATCAACGAGCCGCAGACGCGGGAGTGAGCGATATCGCCGACGACAGCGACCTTCAGACCGTGGAAGTCACCCTTGTGCTCCCAGATGGTGTACAAGTCGAGCAGGGCCTGCGTAGGATGGTTGTGCTTGCCGTCACCGGCGCAGATGACGCTTGCGGGCGAGTTCTGCGTGACGATGTAGGGAGCGCCGGCGTGCTTATCGCGCACGACGATGCAGTCGATCTTATAGGCGTTGAGGGTCTCGACGGTGTCGACGAGGCTCTCGCCCTTGACCGTGGAGGTCGAGGAGCCGCCAAAGTTAAGGCTGTCGGCCGAAAGACGCTTCTCGGCGAGCTCGAAGGAGCTGCGGGTGCGCGTCGAGGGCTCGTTGAACATGTTGACGATGGTCTTACCCTTGAGCGTGGGGACCTTCTTGATCGCACGCTCGTTGACCTCGGAGAACGCCTTGGCGGTCTCGAGGATGAGCTTGATGTCCTCTTCGGAGTACTCGGTAATGTCGATCAGGTGCTTATGGTTGAACGCCACGGTACTACTCACCTCCCAGCGGCGCGGAGCCCACGTGGGAACCCGGCGCGACGTCGTTAATCTCGACGGCGGTGTGGCCGTCGACTTCCTTCATATATAGGTGCACGTTCTCCTCATGCGACGAGGGAACGTTCTTGCCGACAAAGTCCGGCGAGATGGGGAGCTCGCGGTGACCGCGGTCAACGAGAACTGCCAGCTCAATACGGCTCGGACGGCCCAGGTCCATGACGGCGTCCAGAGCAGCGCGGATGGTACGACCCGTGTACAGGATGTCGTCCACCAGCACGACGCGCTTGCCGTCGACGCTAAAGGGAATGTTGGTGGCGTGGATCGCGGGAGCGAAATTGGTCGCATAGTCATCGCGGTAGAAGCTGATGTCCAGGCTGCCGAGCGGAACTTCGACGCCCTCGATCTCCTTGATCTCCTCGGCGAGCTTCTTTGCCAGAAGGTCGCCGCGCGTGACGATGCCGACCAGAGCGAGGTCTTCACAGCCCTCGTTGCGCTCGAGAATCTCGTGCGCGATGCGGGTCATCGCTCGATTGACGGCGGTCTCGTCCATGATGACCGCCTTGGGGGAAGTCGTGCCCATCGATCTCCTTCCTAACATGTCTTGACTGCTGACACAGTCAAAAAAATAGATGCCCGACCGCTTAAAGCGGACCAGACACCCACAGGAAGGACTGCTCTTTGGCAGCTATGTAATTCCATGTGGGTATCTCGTACCCCTTTAATGGTCAAGGGATAGTGTAGCCAACCTCGAGCTTAATTGCGAGCATAAATACAGAGCAATCCGTAAACGGAGCCCAATGCTCAATAAACCTATATATATTTGTGGGACGAGCTTGAAAACATACGCACGAGCTGGCATAATCCCCTCTGCTGCACGCAAATCGGATCTACGTCCAGGGCCGTGGCGTGAGCACTATCGCCAAAAGAGAAATATCTCTGTGTAGATTACGCACAGGGAGCTGCTTCTGTGCTATAGTTCAGGCTTGTTTGTTAACGCGACATGTTCGTTTGTCGCCCAAGGAGGGTCAGTTATGTCCAAAGTTTGCGAAGTTTGCGGTAAGCACCCCGTTGCCGGTCGCTCCATCAGCCACTCTCACCGCGTCACCAACCGTAAGTTCCGCCCCAACATCCAGCGCGTCTACGTCGTCGTCGATGGTCACCGTCGCAAGATGAACGTTTGCTCCACCTGCCTCAAGTCCGGCAAGGTTGCGCGCTCCTAAATAAGGTCTTACCAACAAGTACCTCGGACTCTCCGGGTCAAAGACCTCGCGTTCACATAGAACTTACCAAAGGCGCCCTCCCTTACGGAGGGCGCCTTTTTGCACTCATTTGGGACAGACTTATATGAGGGTTTGCAGATGTCAAAGGGATCATAGCGCAGCTGGTATGCCTTGTAACTAACGGTACGCCTCGAGCGAGTCGGACGCACCTTACACGGGATTGAAATGGATGTAATCGAGTAGCTGCACCGCCTGTGTGTCCAACTCAACCGCGACCCGCGAATAGCGATTATCAAACAGATGTCCCGTTTTCCCATTGAAATACTCATGAGAGTCTGTACCCAATGAGCGGGGCGGTGGAGCAGGCAAATAGTTTTAGTTAAAACGCTTCAGTTTATTGAAGCGTTTTAGTTTGTCTTTTACGGGAATCTGACCGTTCACCGAATAATTTCTTGCTATCATGCAAGGCGTAGGGTAAATCTCCGATCGCAAGGAGACACAAATGGTGAAAAAGTCACCGGAAAACACTACTCCCGCAATTGTGGACAACGTAGAGGCGCTTGAGGCTAAGCTCGCTCAGATGCGAGAGGCCCAGGCGCTTTTTGCTACGTACACGCAGGAGCAGGTCGACAAGATCTTCTATGAGGCCGCCATGGCCGCCAACAAGGCTCGTATCCCGTTGGCGAAGATGGCCATCGAGGAGACCGGCCGCGGCGTTCTTGAGGACAAGGTCATCAAGAACCACTACGCCGCAGAGTACATCTACAACGCTTACAAGAACACCAAGACCTGTGGTGTCCTGGAGCGCGACGAGGCTTACGGCATCACCAAGATCGCCGAGCCCATCGGCATCGTGGGCGCCGTCATCCCGACGACCAACCCCACCTCCACCGCGATCTTCAAGACGCTGATCTGCCTGAAGACCCGCAACGCCATCATCATCTCCCCGCACCCGGCTGCCGCCAAGTGCACCATCGCCGCCGCCAAGCTCGTGCTTGACGCCGCCGTCAAGGCCGGCGCCCCCGAGGGCATCATCGGCTGGGTCGATGTCCCCTCCATCGAGCTGACCAACATGGTCATGCGCGACGTCGACATCATCCTCGCCACCGGTGGCCCGGGCATGGTCAAGGCCGCCTACTCCTCGGGCAAGCCCGCCCTGGGCGTTGGCGCCGGTAACACCCCGGTCGTCATCGACGACACCGCCGACGTTCTGCTCGCAGTCAACTCCATCATCCACTCCAAGACCTTCGACAACGGCATGATCTGCGCTTCCGAGCAGTCCGTGACCGTCATCGACACCATCTACGACCAGGTCAAGGCCGAGTTCCAGAAGCGCGGCTGCTACTTCGTCAAGCAGGGTGCCGAGATGGAGGCCCTGCGTGCCGCCATGTTCAAGAACGGCGCCCTCGATCACCGCATCCCCGGCATGGCTGCCGCCAAGATCGCCGAGCTCGCCGGCATCGAGGTTCCCGCCAAGACCAAGATCCTGATCGCCGAGGTCACCTCCACCGACCCCGCCAAGGAGGAGTTCTCCCACGAGAAGCTCTCCCCAGTCCTGGCCATGTACCACGCCAAGGACTTCCAGGAGGCCGTCGACAAGGCCGAGCACCTGGTGCTCGCCGGTGGCCCGGGCCACACCGCCTCTCTGTACGTGCACCCCGCCCAGGCCGAAAAGATCAGCCTGTTCGAGCACGTCATGAAGGCCTGCCGCATCGTCATCAACACCCCGTCCTCGCACGGTGGCATCGGTGACCTGTACAACTTTGGCATGAAGCCGTCTCTGACCCTGGGCTGCGGCTCCTGGGGCGGCAACTCCGTCTCCGAGAACGTTGGGGTGAAGCACTTGATCAACGTTAAGACTGTGGCCGAGCGCCGTGAGAACATGCTGTGGTTCCGCGCTCCCGAGAAGGTCTACTTCAAGAAGGGTTCCACGCCCGTCGCCCTCGACGAGCTGGGCAACGTCATGGGCAAGAAGCGCGCCTTCATCGTTACCGACCAGTTCCTCTTCAAGAATGGCAACACCCGCGCCATCGAGGCCAAGCTCGACGAGATGGGCATCGCCCACGACTGCTTCTACGACGTCGAGCCCGATCCGTCGCTGCAGTGCGCACGTCGCGGCGCCAAGCAGATGGCTCTCTTTGAGCCGGACGTCATCATCGCCGTCGGCGGTGGCTCCGCTATGGACGCCGGCAAGATCATGTGGATGATGTACGAGCACCCCGAGTGCAAGTTTGAGGACATGGCCATGGACTTCATGGACATCCGCAAGCGTATCTTCACCTTCCCCGAGATGGGCAAGAAGGCCTACTTCGTCGCCGTCCCGACCTCCTCGGGTACCGGCTCCGAGTGCACGCCGTTCGCCATCATCACCGACAAGGAGACCGGCATCAAGTGGCCGCTCGCCGACTACGCGCTGCTCCCCAACATGGCTATCGTCGACGCCGACAACTGCATGACCGCCCCGCGCGGCCTGACCGCTGCCTCCGGCATCGACGTCATGACCCACGCCATCGAGTCCTACGTCTCCATCATGGCTTCCGACTACACCAAGGGCCTCTCCGAGCGCGCTGCCAAGCTCGTCTTTGAGAACCTGCCCTCCAGCTTCACGAACGGCGCCAAGGACCCGCACGCCCGCGAGGAGATGCACAACGCCTCCTGCATGGCCGGTATGGCCTTCGCCAACGCCTTCCTGGGCCTCAACCACTCCATGGCTCACAAGCTCGGCGCTTTCCATCACCTGCCCCACGGCATCGCTAACGCCGTCATCCTGACCCGCGTCATGCGCTACAACGCCGCCGAGGCTCCCGTCAAGATGGGTACCTTCTCCCAGTATCCTTACCCCAACGCGCTGCACAACTACGCCGAGATGGCCAAGTACTGCGGTATCGAGGGCAAGGACGACAAGGAGGTCTTCGAGAACTTCATCACGAAGCTCGAGGAGCTCAAGGACTTCATCGGTGTCAAGAAGACCATCGCCGACTACGGTGTTGACGAGCAGTACTTCCTCGACACCCTCGACGAGATGACCGAGCAGGCATTCAACGACCAGTGCACCGGCGCTAACCCGCGCTACCCGCTCATGAGCGAGATCAAGGAGCTCTACCTGGACGCCTACTACGGCCGCGAGCCCCAGGACTACGCCGTCTGCTAGTTTTTAGCACGGTTTTTTGCGGCGGGGGTGCACGGGTGTTTCACACACCCCCGCCGTCGCTTCTATCGCATCGTTGAAAGGATGCAACCATGCTGCTACCCGATTCCAAGACCGAGCTCGTCCGCCGTGGCAACAAGGTCGTTTACGACCTGGGCGACAAGATCGTCAAGGTCTTTAACGAGACCAAGCCTGTCTCCGACGTGTTCAACGAGGCTTTGAATCTTGCCCGCATCAATGAGTGCGGCATCCGCAGCCCCAAGGCTCTCGAGGTTTCCCAGCTCGAGAACGCCAACGGCTGGGCGCTCGTGACCGAGAAGGTTCCGGGCACCACCCTTGCCGAGAAGATGACTGCCGAGCCCCAGCGCTTCGGTGAGTACCTCGAGATGTTCGTCGACCTCCAGATCGAGATCCACGGCTACACCTCCCCGCTGCTCAACCGTCAGCGCGACAAGTTCGCCCGCATGATCGACAGCCTTGATCAGCTCAATGCCACCACGCGTTACAACCTTCAGGAGCGTCTGGACGGTATGACCAAGGAGTTCAAGGTCTGCCACGGCGACTTCAACCCCTCCAACGTCATCGTCGGCGACGACGGCCAGCTCTATGTGTGCGACTGGGCACACGCTACCCAGGGCTCCCCTGCTGCCGACGTTGCCACCACCTACCTGCTCTTTGCCCTCAACAGCAAGGACCAGGCCGAGGCTTATCTGGAGCTCTACTGCGACCGCGCCGACATGCCCATGCAGGTCGTGCGTCAGTGGACGAGCATCGTCGCCGCTTCCGAGCTCGCTCGTAAGCGCAACGTGAACGATGAGTTCCTGAAGAACTGGATCGACGTCGTCGATTATCAGTAATATCTGAGCGATTTATTTCGCATCGGAGGCACAAAGGAAACCCCGCAGCTCGCATGGGCTGTGGGGTTTCCTTTTAGCGATTGAGTACGCCGACAAGATAAAAGGACGGCCCCGCATCTCCCCTATCTGGAGAAATGCGGGGCCGTCCCGTATATCGAACTACAAGCGAAATCGCCGATTAACGGCGTGCCGCCTTCACAAGCTCGGCGACCTTGGCGACGACCTCGTCGATCGCCACGTCCTCGCGCTCACCCGTAGCACGGTCCTTGAGCTCGACGGTGCCGTTCTTGAGGCCACGCTTACCCAGAACGACCTGATACGGGAAGCCCATAAGGTCGTTGTCGGCAAATTTAAAGCCGGGACGCTCGTCACGGTCATCGACGACGACCTCGATACCCTCGGCGCACAGACCATCAACGATCTGCTCGCAGACGGTAGCGCACTCCTCCTTCTTGGGATCGAGCGGAATCACCGCGACCTCGTACGGGGCAACGGAGACCGGCCAGACGATACCGTGCTCGTCGTTGTGCTGCTCCACGACGGCAGCGAGCGAGCGGGACACACCAACGCCGTAGCAGCCCATGATGAGCGGCTTCTCCTTGCCATCCTCGTCCATAAAGGTGGCACCCATGGCCTCGGAATACTTGGTGCCCAGCTGGAAGACCTGAGAGACCTCGATGCCGCGGGCAGCGGAGAGCGGCTTGCCGCAGTGCGGGCAGGGGTCGCCGGCGACAACGGTGACCAGATCGGCCCACTCATCGACGGTAAAGTCGCGCTCGGGGCAGGCACCGGTAAAGTGATAATCGACCTCGTTGGCACCGCAGGCCCACTGCTTGGAATCGCGCAGGCTCTCGTCGCACACCAGACGGATGCCCTCGGGCAGGTTGACCGGTCCGATAAAGCCCTTGTGCAGGCCGTTCGCTTGAAGCTCCTCGTCGGTCATCATGCGGTAGCCCTTGCCAAAGACATGCTCGGCCTTGCAGTCATTGAGCTCGTGGTCGCCCGGGACAATGGCCACGACCGGCTTGCCCTCGGAGTCGATGAGTGCCAGCGACTTGCGCGTGCCGTTCTCGGGGAAGCCGAAGAACTTGGCAACGGCCTCGATGGTGCCCATACCCGGAGTCTCGACCTTGGTGAGCGTGCCATCGCCGGGGCCCTCGGTCACAACGACCTTGGTGCTTGCAGCCTCGTCATCGGCAGCAAAACCGCAATCGTCGCAGTAGACGAGCGAAGCCTCGCCGGCGTCGGCAAGAGCCATGTACTCGACGGAAGTGTCGCCGCCGATCTCGCCGGAGTCGGCGACAACGGGCAGAGCCTTGATGTAGCAGCGCTCGCAGATGTTAGCGTAGGCCTGCTTCATCTTGTCGTACTCCTCCTGCAGGCTCTCCTGCGTGGCGGAGAAGCTGTAGGCGTCCTTCATGATGAACTCGCGACCGCGCATCAGGCCAAAGCGGGGACGGAACTCGTCGCGGAACTTGTCCTGAATGTGGTACAGGTTGACGGGCAGCTGTTTGTAGGAGCGCAGCTCATTGCGCACCAGGGCCGTGACGGTCTCCTCGTGGGTGGGACCCAGGACGAACTCGCGACCGTGACGGTCGTCAAAGCGCACAAGCTCCTTGCCATAGGCGTCGATGCGGCCGGACTCACGCCACAACTCGGCGTCGACCATGATAGGCATCATAAGCTCCTGGGCACCGGCAGCGTCCATCTCGTCGCGCACGATATTCTCGATCTTGCGGATCGAGCGCCATGCGAGCGGCAGATAGGAATACAGGCCGGCGGCCTCTTTGCGGATCATGCCGGCACGGAGCAGCAGGCGGTGGCTGGCGAGCTCAGCGTCCGCCGGATCCTCTTTAAGCGTCGGCGCATAGAGCTTAGACATATACATTGCTCGGGTCATTTATTTCTCCTCAATAAGCTTGTCGACCTCTGCCATAAGCGCGTCGACAATTTGGTCCTCAGCTACTTTACCAATGATCTGGCCATGCGAAAAGAGCAAGGCCTGACCACGTCCGCAAGCAACGCCCAGATCGGCATCAGAAGCCTCGCCGGGGCCATTAACGGCACATCCCATCACAGCGATCGAAAGCGGCGCGGAGTAGTTCTTAAGCCGCTCGGTAACCTCCTCGGCAATGGGAATAAGGTTAACCTGGCAGCGGGCGCATGTGGGGCACGAGACAATCTCGGGGCCACGGCGACGCAGGCCCAACGACTGCAGAATACCCCAGGCAACCGGCGGCTCCTCAACCGGATCGGCTGTGAGCGACACACGCATGGTGTCGCCAATGCCTTCGGAAAGCAAGATACCCAAGCCTACAGAGCTCTTGATGGTGCCCTGGAGCTTGGTACCGGCCTCCGTAACGCCCAGATGAAGCGGAACGTGTGGAATCTCACGCGACAGGGCTCGATAGGTATCGAGCGTCGTCTGTACGCTATGGGCCTTGGCGGAAAGCACAATGTTGGTAAACCCACGATCCTCAAAGTGCCGCACAAAGCGCTCGCTAGACATCACGAGCTTTTCGGGCTGCGTGAGGTCATCGCGCTCGGCGATATCCTGCTCAAGCGAGCCCGCGTTCACGCCAATGCGAATCGCGCACCCAGCGGCACCCGCAGCATCAATCACCGCGTCAACCTTGGCCCAATCGCCGATATTGCCGGGATTGATGCGAAGCTTGGCGGCACCAGCCTCGACGGCGCCGATGGCGAGTTTATGGTTAAAGTGAATATCGGCAACAATCGGCACCGGAGACTCGGCACAGATGGTGCGAAAACCCTCAAGCGCGGCCTCGGTGGGCACGCTCACGCGCACGATATCGCAGCCAGCCTGCGCCAACGCGCACACTTGCGCAAGCGTTGCCTGGGCATCAGCGGTATCGGTGCAGGTCATGGACTGAACCACGACCGGAGCGCCGCCACCGATCTGCACGCCGCCCACATGCACGGGGCACGTCAACTCGCGAGGCAAAGGATGGGATAAAGACAATCCAAACACTCCCCTACAGAATAAATCGAAGGATGTCGGAACGAAGCATATAGACAAACAGCAGCACAAAGAGCGCGATGCCCACATAGCTCACAATCGTCTGGACCTTGAGCGGAAGCTCGCGGCCTGCAATCTTTTGAATGATCTCGATGACCAGCTTGCCGCCATCGAGTGGTGGGATGGGCAGCAGGTTCATAAAGCCAAGCGAGAACGAAATGAGGGCGGCAAACGAAAGGAACGTGGCAGGGCCGGCAGCAGCAGCCTGTGAGGACATAACGCTAATGCCCACGATCGAAGAAGACTGATCGAGAATCTCCATCGTATGCTGCGGCTGGAGCAGGCGCATCACGCCCTCCGCTGTCTGCACGACATAGGAGAACGAAAGTCGAGCCGACGTGATGGGGTCTAAACGGACCACCTGCGTAGAGGCATACACACCTAGGCGCTCGTCCTCTTTGAGCGCAACCGCGGTCGAATGCTGCTTGCCGTCACGCTCGTACTCGATGGCGATATCGTCCTTACCGGCAGCCTTACCGATGGCATCGTAAACGTCCATCCAGGTAGAGCACGATACTCCGTCAACCGAAAGGATCGCGTCGCCGCCCTCGATACCCGCCTTGGCGGCAATAGACCCCTCGTCAACCTGACCGATCACGTTGGTATCCATCGGCACGGTGACACCCGCAATAGAGTAGATGCTCATAAGCAGCAAAAAGCCCGTCAGGATATTGACGAGAATACCCGCGAGCAGCATAAAGGCGCGCTTGAGAAAGCCCTGGCCAAGATAGGTGTGCGAACGCTCTTGTGCAAGGAACTCGGCCTCGCCGCACGCGGGCTCGAGGACCTTGTCCGTTTTTGAGCGAATGGCCCATCGGCAGATATATTTAGTCAATAGCGGAGGGGTGAAGAATGCGCCGCGCGATTTCCTCGCCGAGGTCGAGTCAACTTCGACGCTTAAAGCGGAACCAAATGCCATCACTCCTCCTTAGAACACGAATATTTGTTCGATATTATAGCGCAATCGCTACTCGAAGGCGATCAGCTCGTCGCGGTG
>CAJMRO010000007.1:0-41252 GCA_905215825.1 uncultured bacterium | reverse complement strand
CGTGCGGCGACCTCGGCTGCCTCGCAGGCCTCCGCCGCCAGGCGCGGGCGACCGACACGCTGGATGCCGAGAGCTTCACCGCCCGCCTACTCGCCGCCCTGGATGTCAAGGGGACGGACCGCATTGCTTTCCAGACTGCGGCGATGCGGCTTGCCGACCTGGTCGCCCCGGTCTCATTGACGGTCGACCCGGAATGCGCGCGGCGCCAAGACCGCGCCGCGTATTCCTATACCTGCGGGCGTTGCGGAGGGCGCGTGACCGTATCGGTATGCACGCGCTGTCCGTCCTGCGGGGCGTACATGGTCGTCCGGGGCGCGAACGCCCCCGTGATGGAAGGGGCCGTCCATGTCGACTCGTAAGCTCATAAGGGGGGACCGCTACCGCGCCGGCCTATGGAAGCTGGAGGAGCACTGCTATGAGGCGCACGTCCGCATGCCGAACGCCAAGTTCATGATCAAGACCTATCGGTGCGGCGAGGCTGAGGCGATTGAGAAGTTCGACTCATGGGTCGAGGCGGAAGGACTCGACCCCGAGGCGGAGGCGTGCAAAAACGGCCTCGATGACGGCGCGGGGACCGCGAAGCGCCCGATGAACCGCGAACAGCGGAGGGCGAAGGAGCGCCGCGACCGAAAGATAAAGAAGCGCCAGGCGCGCAAGGCGGCATCGGAAAACGATGCCGCACTACAGTCACAGGACATGGGGAAGGAAGAGACGGAAATGCAGAAGGTATCAAAGGTGAACGGGCAGAAGACGGCGCCCGCGGAGACGAAGGCTCCGGAGACGGAGCCGGCCAAGTGCTACACGCTCATGTGCACGGGCGATCTGGGGACGGCCCCGGTGATGGTGTTTCGCAACGAGGGCGATGCGAACGACATGATGCTCGCCCTGGAGCAGGTCGCGAAGGTGACGTCCCCCGATACCGTCTACGACGTGATGGAGGCTCCGTTCAAGGAGGCTATTTGAAGGGTCCTGGTGGGCCGGGGCGCGCAAGTCGGGCAATTGCCCGAATCCGTCGCCGCCCCAATCCAACGCCCCACGTCTCCCGCCCTGGCTCCCGCACTGAGGACCATATCAGGAGAGACGCCGCACTACCGTGCGCGCTTCGAAATCGCCGCCGCCGACGGTGCGGATGCGGCGGTTGCCAAAGTGGTCGATGTCGTCGACCTTGAAGCCCTGCTCGCCGGCAGCGAGGGACAGCAGGTAGCGCAGCGTCGCGACGATATCCTCGTCGGTGAGCACCGTGACCTCTTCCTCGGTGGTGAGGTTGAGCTTCTTGTTAACCTTGTAACGACCGACGCGGGCCAGATCGTAGCGCTGCGGGTTGAAGAGCAGGCCCTCGAGCAGGCTGCGGGAAGCGTCCACGGTGGGAGGCTCGCCCGGGCGCAGGCGACGGTAGATCTCGATAAGGGCATCCTCGCGGGTGAGGGCGGTGTCGCGCTCCAGGGTGCGCTTGATCACATCGGAGTTGCCGAGCAGCTCGATGATGTCGTCGTTGGTGACGGCAATGCCAAGGGCGCGCAGGAACATCGTGGCGCTCTGCTTGCGCTTACGGTCGATGGAGACCATGAGCTGGTCGCGCTTGTCGACCTCAAACTCAAGCCAGGCACCGCGGGACGGGATGATCTGGGCCTTGTAAATCTGCTTGCCCGAATCCATCTCGGAGCTGTAGTACACGCCCGGGGAGCGGACGAGCTGCGAGACGACGATACGCTCGGTACCGTTGATGATGAAGGTGCCCTGATCGGTCATCATGGGGAAGTCGCCCATGAAGACGAGCTGCTCCTTGATCTCGCCGGTCTCCTTGTTGGTGAGACGGACGTCGGTCAGAAGCGGGGCCTGATAGGTCATGTCCTTCTCGCGGCACTCCTCGACGGTGTGCGCGGGGTCGCCGAACTGATGCTCGCCGAAGGTAACCTCGAGAACATGGTTCTGGCTCTGGATGGGGCTGGATTCCTTGAACGCCTCACGAAGGCCCTCGTCCTTAAAACGCTCAAAGGATTCCCTTTGAACAGAGATAAGGTTGGGGAGCTCCATGGCCTCCGGGATTTTCCCGAAGCTGACGCGCTTGCGCTCAGTGGCAGTGTATGCGTAGGTCACCAGGTTTTTCCTCCTTCACGGAAATGCTCGGTGGGTTGGCGAGGCATAGCTTCGCCAGTTATCGCAACCTAATAGTTTATCAGGTACCGACCGTTGGGCAAGAAAAGCCTTGACGCGATTGAGTTTTTGGAGTAGCAAAGTTTTTCGACGGAAAAGGTGCAGGTAAATAGGTGTGCATCGAACATCTGTTCATATAATTTCTGTGAACAGAGTTGCTGGTGCGCGCCGCTGAATGGCGGAATGGCGGCGAGGGTTGATCAGGCGGAAACTGTATCCCGTTTTGAGGCCTCAAACTGGGTCGCAGTTTCCGATTGAGCCCTGTCTGGGAAACTGCATCCCGTTCTGAGCCGATATTCCGGGTCGCAGTTTCCGCTAGGAGCCTCAGCCGGAAAGCGCATCCCAGAATTCGACCGAAGGGTGGGACGCGCTTTCCGGCAGGATGCGACAAAGGGACCGCCGCTTTACCACATCCGTTTGGCAATGTTGCGCAACAGATTCTTCGAATCCGGCATGAAGATACTGGATAGTTACCTATAGCCTAAAGAAAGGATCGCTATGTTTAAGAGCATCCGAAAAGGCGGAAGGATTGCCGCAGTCACAATCGGCATCGTAGCGGCGCTGGCCCCGCTGGCTACCCCACCCGCAGCATTAGCAGACGGCCTGCCGACACCGGAGCTGGAGAAGTCGCTAACTGTCGACGTCGAAGGCCAAGATTCGAGTGCATGGCTCACAGACGACGGCAATTATGCCATCATCGACGACTGTGACTATGATCTTGACGATAACGATAATAATGTATATTACGGTTATTCACGGCTTGATCTTAAGAGCGGCGAAGTCACTCCTATCGACATACCGAAATCCTGTCTATCCGATGTTCAGAGTACTTGGAACAACAAGTATCTTTATTGGCTGGAGGACGGCAAGGTCATCGTCTATTCCGTCGAAGATCAACAACGGGCCGCTTACTCTATACCCATAAAGAAATTAGAGGCCGGCAGCATCGACCTTAATGAAGACGGAAACAGCTTGACTGCCTATTGTTCGAATGGCAAATACGGGGATTTTTGCGTTTTCAATCTGCGATCAAATAAGAAAACATTTACGTACAAGTTCGAAAAAGACGATGTGAATGCCGTCCTCTCAAGGGATGGAAAGCGTTTGTATGTCTGCTCGAATCGAAAGCTCAAGATAATCGACATTCCCGATGGCTCCACGTCAATTAAAGAGATACCAGGCAACGCCCAATGCAATGGGGTAACTAGGGCATACGGGTCCGATAAACTACTCATAGGGACTGCCAGCGACGATGACGATTCGCCATATACGATCTATTTCATGGCGGATTACGATGGCAACATCGATAAAGTAGCCGACGGTAATAAAATTTATACCTACAATTGGGGAGAGAATTGGGGGAAATATTTTCTAGCCCTTACCGGCGAAAACTACGACACTATTGTTATTGACCCAAACACCGGGAAGCAAATTCGATATTTAATAAAAAACGACGACGAGGACTGGACTGATAATTACGACATCTCGAGAGACGGCAATATCGTGCTGGCCTCGATCTCAAACGACAGTTCAACCGTCATTCGCCTCATCGATACCCAGACAGGCCAGAGGGTCGACAGTAAAACTAAATCGGATAGCTATTGCTTCCCCGAGTTCGTCGATAACGACCAAAAAATCTACGTGGACTATTCCGATACCGAAGACCCCACGAAGATGCACATCGACGTCTACAAGTCGAATATCAACTATAGCCCGATCGAGAAACTCATCTTCTTTGCCCAGGACAACATGCCAATCGTTGTTGGCGGTGGGATTGCGGCTGTCCTGATGATCATCGGCGGCATCGCAGTCGTTTGCATCCGTCGCAAAAAGCGCGCCGCAGCTCAAACAAGCATCGCTGGCACCGCACCCAAAGCAAAGAAGCATAAACGCAGCCGCCACAAGAAGTATGCCCAGCAGGGACAGGTCGCTCAACAGTCTTCTGCTGGTTCAGCATTTGATACACAATGGCAATCATCAGGGGAGCCCCTCGCGGTCATGCCCCAGCAGCCGGTCGCATCTTCTACCCCGAAATTCTGCCGCCACTGCGGCACCCCGCTCGTGCCAGAAGCCAAGTTCTGCCCCAAATGCGGCCATCCGTTCGAATAGCATCTGACAAGCAAACCCGCAGCTAAATCGGGCCGCCCCTCACGGGACGGCCCTTTTGCTCGGAAGACCAGCGAACGACACCGTCATGAACGAGCGCCAAGTTGTTCGTGACAGATCAGGCGGAAACTGCGGCCCAGTATTCAGCCAAATAGCGGAATGAAGGTTCCGGACCCGCAATCGTAGCTAGCATAAAAAAACGGGTGCAGACCGAAGTCCGCACCCGTAAATGTCGATGCCCGAAGAATTACTTGCGCATCAAGCCACCGCGCTCGTCGATGGCGTCCCAGAAGGCGCTGGCAAAGCGAGGATCGCTTGCGGCCATGAGGGCGTTGGTGGCCATCCAGCCAGACGGGGTGCCGGTGTCGTAGCCCGAGAGCGGGTCGATGACGACAGCGTACATGGCCTCGCGGTCGAGCGAGCGGGCCATGGCGTCGGTGAGCTGGATCTCGCCGCCCTTGCCGGCCTGCTGGTCGGCGAGCAGGTCCATGACCAGCGGGCTCAGCAGATAGCGGCCGACGATGTACAGGTTGGACGGAGCCGCCTCGGGAGCAGGCTTCTCGACCAGACCGCCGATGCGCCAAACGGCACCGGGCTCGTCGTCGGCAGCATTCTCGAAGCCCTCGAGCGAGCCAACGCGATCGCCGGCGATGACGCCATAGCGGCTGACTTCCTCGGGAGCGCACGCGGCAACGGCGATAACCGAAGCGCCACCGTGCTCCTTGGAGACAGCAAGCATCTTGTCGCAGATGTCGCGGTTTGGCACAACGTAGTCGCCCAGAAGAACCAGGAAGTTCTCCCCTGCCACGGCGTCGGCAGCAGAGCGAATGGCATGACCGAGGCCCTTGGGCTCGTACTGATAACGGAAGTCGACCGGCATGCCGCCCGCATGGGCAACAGCATCGGCGTAAGCATCCTTACCGCGCTCGCGCAGCAGATTCTCAAGCGAACGATCGGGCTGGAAGTAGCTCAGCAGCTCGGGCTTACCAGGAGAGGTAACGATGATGGCGTCATCGACCTCCTCGGGGTCGAGCGCCTCCTCAACGACATACTGGATGACCGGCTTGTCGAGCACCGGCAGCATCTCTTTGGGCGTGCACTTAGTGCCAGGCAGAAAACGCGTGCCAAGACCGGCGGCGGGGATGATTGCCTTCATGTTATTCAAGGATCCTTTCGCAGGCGCAGAATGCGCCCTGTGCGTGCGGCACGGCGGCCGCAGACCAAATTGCGATACCGAAGTATCTTACCGCCGGAGACATACGTCGCCGTAAGGCAAACGCAATTCTTCAGCAGGTCAACGCAAATTATTGCGCGAATGGTGCAATTTTATCGCCCAACGGTAGCGATTCCAAAGCGCCGCAAACGACAGCAATTTGCATACCGAGCCAGCAAAATAGAGGGGCCAAAACAAAAAAGACGGGGCTCGCAATGCGAACCCCGTCTGCAAAGAAATCTGGCGAGAAAGCCTGATTACTTGAGGGTGACAGCAGCGCCAGCAGCCTCGAGCTTCTCCTTGGCAGCCTCGGCGTCCTCCTTCTTGGCACCCTCGAGAACAGCCTTGGGAGCGCCCTCGACGACCTCCTTGGCCTCCTTCAGGCCAAGGTTGGTGAGCTCACGGACGGCCTTGATGACCTGGATCTTGTTGTCGCCGAAGCCCTCGAGCACGACGTCAAACTCGGTCTTCTCCTCGGCCTCAGCAGCGCCAGCAGCGGGAGCGGCGACAACAGCGGCAGGAGCAGCGGCGGAAACGCCGAAGGTGTCCTCGATAGCCTTGACGAGCTCGGAAGCCTCGAGAAGGGTCATTTCCTTAAGAGCATCGATGATCTCATCGGTGGTAAGCTTAGCCATTTCTAAGTCCTTTCGGTTTCCGTGCGAATGCACGGAGATCAGTTAAAACACGGCGCGAATGCGCCAGGGGTGCGGCGTTGCCGCCGCGGGTGAAAACAGCAACTAGGCTGCCTTCTGCTCGGAGACCTGCTGGATCGAACGAGCGAGACCAGAGGAAACGCCGTTGACGCAGACAGCGATGTCGCGAGCGAAACCGGAGATGAGACCGGCGATCTGGCCGAGAAGCTGATCCTTGGTGGGCAGCTCGGCGATAGCCTTAACATCATCAGCGGAAACGGCCTTGCCGTCGGAGATACCGCCCTTGATCTCAAGGACGCCCTTGGACTTAGCGGAGAAGTCCTTAAGGGTCTTAGCGGCCTCGACCGGCTCGGTCTCGTAGAACACATAAGCGACGGGGCCGGCGAGGATCTCGTCGAGCTCGGGCTGCTCCTGGTTCTTGAGAGCGATCTTGACCAGGTTGTTCTTGTAGACCTTCATCTCGGCGCCGCACTCGCGAAGCTGATGACGCAGCTCCTGAGCCTGCTTAACCGTCAGACCGTTGTAGTTGACGACGAACAGACCGGCGTTCTCGGCGATACGGGACTCGATCTCTGCAACCTTGTCGATTTTGTACTGCTGGGGCATGAATTACACCTCCTCGAATTCTTTCCGGGCACGGTCCGCCACAAGGACGTGACGGGGGCATGTCCAAAAAGAAAGCCCCCGCGCTGCATGAGCGACGGGGGCGAGAAGACATATCTACTCGACCACCTCGGCTGGCGGGATATCCCATTAAGCTCGCGGGCGATGCCCGTTTGCACCGGCTGTCTCTGGCAGCGGATTCGTGCGTGAACCGAAAGTATTATGGCGGGGACCCCGGCGTCGGTCAACGGGAAACCGGGCTGCACACAATTCCACCATCCGGCCGCACCGCCGAAGGCCAGGCGCAAGGTTTTCGCTCGGTCAGGTCCTGGGCTCGCACGAAGAGCACATTAAGTGCTCTTCGGCTCGTGCGGAATCTACGAAAACCTTGCGCCTGGCCTTCGGCGGCGCGGCCTGCGGTGACTTTTGGGCAGCCCGGTTTCCCGTTGGCCGGCGCCCCCACTCATAAGCCTTAAGTCGGTGGGCTGATGTGTTGCGTCCCTGAGGGCTACAAGGTTGAAATGAAGGTGGACAGGCGATTTAGGCCTTCGTCCAGATCTTGGTCGGAGACGCAGTAGCTGAGGCGGATGTGGCCTTCGGTTCCGAAGCAGTCTCCCGGGACTAGGGCTACGTTTGCTTCTTTGATGGCTTTGATACAGAAGTCTTCGCTGGTTAGGCTGTACTGTTTGATGCTGGGGAAGGCGTAGAAGGCGCCGGCTGGTTCCACTACGTCGAGGCCCATGGCGTTTAAGGCTGCGAGCACGCGCTTGCGGCGGGTTCGGTAGACATTGAGCATGGGGGTCGGGTCGACGGTGAGGGCTCGGGCTGCGGCGTCCATCTCGAAGGAAACGGCGCTCGATACTAGGTATTGGTGGGCCTTTGCGATCTCGGCGATGACGGGGGCTGCGGCTGCGAGCCAACCCAAGCGCCAGCCGGTCATGGCCCAGGGTTTGGAGAAGCTCTCGATAACTACTGTCTGATCGCGAAGCTCCGGGTGTCGCTGGGCAAAGCGCTCGTAGCCGTCCACATAGACGAGGCGGTTGTATACGTCGTCGCAGACCACGTAGATGCCCGCCTGCTCCGCTACGCGCGCCACGGCGTCGAGCGATGCCGCGTTAAGAATGCAGCCCGTGGGATTGTTGGGCGAGCAGATAACGATGGCCTTGGTCGCCGGGGTCACACAGGCGCGAAGCGCTTCCTCGTCAATCTGAAATTGCGCGGGCTCCGTATCCAAAAAGACCGCCTTAGCGTGGTTGGCCACGACGATGCTCTCGTACAGGCCAAAGGCCGGCGTGGGGATGATGACCTCGTCGCCGGGGTTGAGCATGGCCATAAACGTAGCCGACAGGGCCTCGGTCGCACCATCGGTCAGGATGACCTCATCGGCGGAAAATGCCAGGCCCTCGTCACCCATATATTTGGACAGTGCCTCGCGCAGGGCGGGACGGCCGTTGTTGGGCGGATAGTGCGTGTCGCCGCGGTCGAGCGAGGCCGTCACCTCGGCGCTAATCACATCGGGCGTGGGAAAATCGGGCTCGCCAAGCGCAAGTGCGATGCACCCCGGGTGCTGGGCGGCGAGCGCATTGATCCGACGGATGCCGGAGGGCTTGAGCGTGGCAAGCGAGGTGTTCATGGGCAGACGCATGGCGTTCCTTTCGTAAGGGTTGCACTAGGATAGCGCGGCGGAGCGCCACCAGACGGTGTAACCTAAACGGAAACCAACCGGAAAGGAGGCGGCATGGAGACGACCGCACGCGGCGATGTACCAAAAACGTTGCAAACCATTGCGTATATCAGCATTCCCAATAGCGCCGATCTTGAGTTTTTGCTCTGGGACCTGCAGGATGCCATCGCCGCCTATGCTCAACTTTCTGGCACCGCGCTCCCCCGCCCGGTTGATTTGAAGGCGGATGATGCCGGCAGCGTTGTGGACGGCATTGTATTCGCTGTTGAAGATGTGCTCGATGGCGAGGCGATGGCCGTCGTTGAACGGGCGCTCGAATGTGTTGAAGGCGCAGGAACACGCGTCTATGTGGTTGTTCAAGCCGACTGTAGGAGTTCCGAGCAGGCGCACACGGTCGTTGGCCATCTGCACGAAGTGTGCGAGCGTCGAGGACTGTCGTGGTGTGGAGGCGTCATCGTCTGCACCGGCGCTAGCATCGCAGCACTTCGCCGCTCTCCGCGTATGGGCCTCTTGCGTCGGCCATTTTCGGAAGCGATAGATAAGCTTGTGGGCGCTGTGCGCATGGGCTGCTCCATTGAACATGCGCAGCTGCTTGGCGGTGGCAATGCCGGTAGCGTCGATGCCGACGGCATGGTGCGCGTCAAGCCCGCGCTGCCCGCACCGATCTGGCATGCCATCATGAAACGCCTCAGCACCCGCGCCCAATCAGATATCTAAATTACAGAGCGCCCCAGTCAACGGCCTCGCGCCAGCGCTCGACAAGGCGTTCCAGGCGCCATGCCGCATTGGCGGGACTAGTCGACGGCAGAACGATGGCCGACAGCCCCGTGCGTTCTTGTAGATAGCGCTTGAAGAGCCGACCAGCTGTACCACCGTTGCATATCACCTGCTCAATGGGAGCTGCGCCGGTAATGCGCTCGACATGCGCCGGAACGACGTTTTTGATGCTGGCGTCGCTTGAGCCCTTGATGTCACAGCCCTCGATTACATCCCACAGGGCCACGCCGCCGTTCAGCAGCATGGCCCGCTTGGCGGCAATCGAGGCATCGAGCGTCGCGGGCTCACCACTTGCCAAAGGATTGCCCTCGTTGGGCGGCACGGGCACACCGAGGCACGCGGCCATCACGCGCCAAAAGCGGTTCTGCGAATTGCCGTAGTAGAAGGCATTGGCACGCGAGAGCACCGAAGGAAACGACCCCAGCACCAAAACGCGCGAGTGCTCGTCAAACACGGGCTCAAACCCATGCTCAATATGCTGATAGCCTTCGTCGGACGCCGCCATGGCCTAGGCCCTCAGCAGATAACGCACCTCATAGGGTGCGAGTTCAAGGGAGCCCGGCAGCTCGACCGTGGGCGCACCGTCGGCAAGCAGGTCGACGAAGGAGCCGTTGAGTTCGCCGGCTCCAAAGGTATAGGGCTCGTTCACAGCATTGACCGCCACGAGAACCGTCGCGTCGTCGCAGGCGCGCTCAAACAGCAGCTGCTTATTCTGGATCACCACGTTGCGATAGGCACCGTAGTTGAGAGCACGGGCCGCTGCGTCGTTTGCCGAGCGCAGGTGCGCGAGCTGTTTGATGAAGGCCGTCAGCTCGTTGGGCGCAGGCTCATCGAGCGCAGGTCGCAGCGCCCAGTCGCCATCGGGGCCGCCCTTTTCGCCAGGAATCCCCCACTCGCTGCCATAGTAGACGCACGGAATGCCCGGCATACCAAAGAGCATGCCGTAGGCGGGGCGCAGGCAGGACTTGTCCGTCAGGATGCTCGCCAGGCGCGGCACGTCGTGGTTGTCGACAAACGACAGCAGATGCTTGCCGCGATAGATGCACCAGGGGTCGCCGCCAAACTGACGGTGCAGCGAGTGCGCGATCTCGAACATATTAACCGAGTTAAAGCTGGAGTACAGGCCCTTGTAGCACTCGTAGTTGGTACAGGAGTCGAGCATCTCGTCGTTGACGATCTGGTTGTAGTCGCCGTGGAGCGTCTCGCCAATCAGCACAAAGTCGGGCTTGAGCTCACGGGCAAAGCCATGCAGACGACGCATGAAATCGCGGTCGAGCATATAGGCAACGTCCAGGCGCAGACCGTCGACGCCAAAGACATCGGCCCAACGGCGCACGGACTCGAGCAGGTAATCGACCACAGCGGGATTTTGCAGGTTGAGCTTCACAAGCTCAAAATGGCCTTCCCAGCCCTCATACCAAAAGCCATCGCCATAGCAGGAGTCGCCGTCAAAGCTAATGTGGAACCAATCCTTGTACGGCGAATCCCACTTGCGCTCCTGCACATCGCGGAAGGCCCAAAAGCCGCGGCCGACGTGGTTAAAGACAGCATCGAGCACCACACGGATGCCATGGGCGTGCAGCGTCTCGCACACGGCGGCAAAGTCGGCGTCCCCACCCAGGCGGCGGTCGATATGGCGCAGACTGCGCGTGTCGTAACCATGGCTGTCGGATTCGAGCGGCGGGTTGATGAGCACAGCGCCAACGCCGAGTTCCTGCAGGTAGTCGGCCCATTTGGCAATCTTCATGATGGGCGCATCGGGGTTGGGCGCGGCGTTGGCAGCCTGGGCGAGTTCATCCTCGGCGACGGGGGCGGCGTTTTCGCGCGGAGCTCCGCAAAAGCCCAGCGGATAGATCTGATAGAACGTCGTCTCGTATGCCCACATAGCAACCTCCCGGTAAGCGCAACACAACGACATCCATTGTATGCCCGGCTTGTATCCTCTTCCCCAAAATAAGTTGCGGTGGAATAGTTCCTGCTTGGGCCTTCAGAGGCCTTAAACAGGAACTATTCCACCGCAACTGATGAGGAAACGTGATTAGGCGACAGGCTTTGCGCGACGAATGGCCGGGAACATCACCGTGATAGCGAGGATGACGCCCACGGCAGCGATCGCACCGCCCGCGAAGCCGATCCAGGCGATACCGGGACCCGAAACCACGGCTCCGCCGATCGCGGTACCCGTGCCGATACCGAGGTTGAACAGGCCCGAGAAGATCGACATGGCAACGGCCGACGAATCTGCCGGCGTGTGCTTGATGAGCTCGGCCTGAAACGCCACGTTAAAGGCCGTGGCGCAGCAACCCCACAGTGCGCAGACGGCAAGCACTGTCACGAGCGACGATGCGGCCGGCCCCATGAGCAGCAGGGCCACCGGCACGCCGGAGAGCGTGATAGCAAGGAACGGAAACCGGGGCCCGCCGAACGGGCGGCTGAACAGCCAGCTGCCCACCAAGCCGGAACAGCCAAACGCCGTCAGCGTCATGGTGATGGCGCCCGCATCGACGTGCGCGACCTGCGCCAGGAAGGGCTCGATATAGCTGTAGCTTGCGTAATAGCCGGTCGCCATGAAGACCGTGACTGCGTAGAGCGCGATGAGGAGCGGGTTCTTGAGCAGCTCGGGCAGCTGTTTGACGGTAAAGCGCTCACCCGCCGGCATGGCCGGGAACACCGCTGCCTGGTAGACGACCGCGATGGCTGAGAGGCCCCCGACCACGGCAAACGTCATGCGCCAGCCCACGGCCAAGCCAATGGCGCGACCGAGAGGCAGGCCAAAGATCTGCGCGATGGACGAGCCCGTGGCGATCATGCTGATGGCGAGCGCGCCGTGGCGAGTGTCGACCAGGCGCGAGGCCATAATCGAGGCGACTGACCAGAACACGGCATGTGCGCAAGCGACCACCAGGCGCGCGCAGACCAGGATGGGATAGGTCGGCGCCACAGCGGACAGGAACTGACCGAGCGAGAACACGGCCAGCACGCCCAGCAGCATCCGCTTGAACTCGAAGCGCGAGGCAAACACCATGAGCGGCAACGACAGCAGCATGACGCCCCAGGCATAGACCGAGATCATGATGCCAGCTTGGGCCTCGGTGAGCGAAAACGATGCAGCGATGTCGGTCAGCAGGCCGATGGGCATGAACTCCGACGTGTTGAATACGAACGCGCAGCAGGTGAGCCCGATGAGCGGGAGCCACTGCCTGAGCGTGATGCCGTCTTGCTTTGTTTGAGCCATATTGGAAAACCTCTCCGATTATCTTGAGCGGTGGGCGATTATAGCAATGAGAAGTCTATAAAATGAGCAACAAAAGAATTCTTGGAAAACGATTGTTAACAGACGGCGCGCCAATTCTGCTTAGAAAGCAAGGTACACAGGAACTCAATGTCGAAAACGCGGCTTCATCTTCGGGCTATCGCGCCTGCTCGGATACGCACAAGGACACCCCCATGAGCACGTCAATTTCGAGCCAACTCGCAACCGCACAATGAACTAGCAAAAGCAGCATATAAGCAAACGCCCCATAATAAAGTCCCTCATGCACAAGCGCCGTCACTGAAAGTGCCGACGGCAGCGCCGCACTCGAAACTACCCATCCAACAAGAACCTGGATAGCGCAACTTGCAACCAGGTTCCATGCCACCAGCAGCGTTGCGGGACGCGCGATTTCTCTCCAGGAGGAACGAAGCACCGTGACCGAACGCATGATGTAGCGTGGTGCAAACCGAATGCCTCGTAGTCCCCTCTGCTCCACGTCCGCATCTTCAATTAACACGAATACGAACGACGCGGAAAGAAGCGTCACGATTACTGCCACCACAAGCGAGCACAACACCCCGAGCTGACTGCTCGCAAGCGAGGCAAAGACTACAATTGCCGATAAAATCAAGTGAACCAAATAAATTAGCAGCGCCCCAGAAATCTGGAGGGGAACCGTCGAGGCCAAGAGATAAACCGGAGGGGTTCGAGCAGGTTGCACCGTCTCTTTGGACCGGTCGACGGCAAATAATGAAAAAGCCACATTCGATAGAAGCAGGTTTAAAAAGGCCGCGACCACAGTGCAAATAAGCGTAATGGACGGATTGATATAGGCGAGCTCAGTTGCAACGTTTGATACACCAATTTGAAGCGCGCTCATAACAAACAAGGGGATATATAACGCCATCGTGCAGCCACTCCGGCATTCCTTCGCCCGATCGCCCGATTCCAGAAAGACATTGAAGTTCTCTCGCAAGTTCACTCTATACCCGTTTTCTTACTAAGCAGGGCGAACGGGCGCCAATATAAACGCCGGTCCGCCCATCCATAATTTCTAGTTTTAACGTCCAGACTAGTCTGTCCAGCCGTCGATGTAGTCGCGGTTAAGCTCAAAGTACTGCGCGGCGATATCTTTCGCCAAGGAGTACGAATTAACGAGCGGGTGCATCGCGAGGCTCTCGACAATGTCGCGCTTCGATCGGTTAACGATGCCACGCGCCACGGTGCGCTCGTAGTACTTGACGCGACGAATCAATTCGAGGTTTCCCGCGGGCACAGAATCGGCTTCGACGCGATGCGGCACGCAGCCATCGGTGGAGATATCGCACGTTGACTCAATGACATCTGTATCGAGAAGGCCGGGGATGGCGCCATTGTTGGGGGTGCACAGGATCATCTGCTGCGTCTTGCCAGAGCGAGCAATATCCATGAAGCGGAGCGCGACACCTGCATATCCGCCAGCATCTTTGCCGTACACGTCAAACGTCCACGGCTTGTCGCGATGAATACCCGTCTCGGCCGCCATGTAGTTGTTTTCGCGCATTCCGTACCACTTCTCAAAGCACGCGAGGCCTTTTTCGAAGTCGTTCTCAATATCGATAGATGCAAGCTCGCTCGTCATTTCTCGATTAATTTCTTCGATTAGTTCGCCGCGCGTCTGGGGCGAAGAGAGAACGTTGGCAACGGCGCGCTCGCGATAGTAGAAATAGTATAGGTACTCATTTGGCACGCATCCGCGATTTAGGACGAGGTCCTTCTCGAAGAACCTAAGATCTGTATGAGCATATGCCCCGTCGTCGTGGATCAAGTCGGACATGATGTCCTCGCCGTCAACCGTCACATTGCGGAAGAACGAGAGGTGGTTGAGTCCATAGCACTCGCCCTGAACCGATGCGGGATCAGCGCCTTTATACTCGGCAAACTGATGCAACATGCCCGAGGGGGCATCGCAAATGCCATAAGTAAAATCATAGCCCATATCGCGTAGGGCCTGAGATACGACGCCAGCGGGATTAGTAAAGTTAAACACCTTGACGTCCGGCTTTGCGTACTTCTTGATTAACTCGCAATACGAAGCAAGCGCAGGGACGGAGCGCATGGCAAAAGACACGCCGGCTGCGCCAGTCGTCTCTTGGCCAAGAACCCCATGCGAAAGAGCAATGCGCTCATCGCGAACGCGCATATGGTCCCCACCGACGCGAATCGTCGTGATCACGTAATCGGCGTCCTTAACGGCCTCGACTGCATCGCCCGTCAGTGAAAAATTAAGCGTGGGGCAAAGCATGCCCGAGACATGGGCGGCAAGGCCACCGTAGATGCGCAGCTTCTCGGGATCATTGTCCATAAACACAAGTTCGTCAATCCCAAGCGATGACGCCTGCTGGGCTATGCTCTTTGCCAAAAACATGGAGCGGACGCCACCGCCACCTATGACCGTAAGTTTCATATCGAAACCCCCAATTAGCACATTCAATATTGCATGGTTCGCCTGTGTTTGGATATTGTATCCAGCATGGAGGGCCGCTTCCCGCCCCGGTTGCAAGGCGGGAAAGGAATTCCCCAAGGAGTTATTATTTACGCAACGGAAGCGGCCACACACGTCCGGCGGGAAGGAAGCACCGATGGTTGATAAAAAGCAGATTTCCAAGCTCTACTCAGCCGCAAAGCTATCCGAAACCGAGCAAAGCGTACTCGAATACCTACTCAACAATATCGACACCCTCGATGATATTGGCATAAAACCCGTCGCCATGGCATGCTTTACCAGCATGACGACAGTCATCAGGCTTTCGAAAAAGCTCGGCTACCGTGGCTACCGCGAAATGATGTACGATCTCAAGCACCTTCAGCATGTCTCCCGCGAAATGAATCAATCACTCAAAGACAGTAGCGTCCACTTCGTATGTCACACCGGAGATGTAGACGTATTCATCGCCGCACTGCATCGCAACAGAATGATCGGAGTAAACGGAGAGGGCTTCTCACGCATCGTTGCGCAGTACATGGCGACTAAGCTCGTTGGACTTGGCTTTTTGGCCGTCATACAGGACTTCCTAGAAACCGATCAGTTTGTCGAATCCAACCGAAATACGCTCAGCTGCATGATGCTCATATCCAAATCGGGCCAGACAGAAGCCATCCTGGAAACCGCAAGGGCATGCCACGACGCGGGCATTACGACCCTCGCGTTTACCGGCAACGAAGACAGCGAGCTCGCCAAGACGGCAGACGCGATCTTTACGATACATGACGATCACCCAATGGATCTTAAGAACGTTAAGCCTAACTGCTTTACCGGAAGTTGTATTCTCGCATTCGAAGAACTATTGAGTATCTGCCTTGACAATCTAAAACAAGAAGGCCTGGCCCCCTAAATCATGCGATAGGAAGCCAAGCCCTGGAATTGCGCTATGCAATTGAAAGCCACTTGCGCGTTTTACTCGTCACCGAGAACTTCGTGCACCTCAGAAGCGACTTCGCCGACACGAGGACCGTAAATGACCTGGATTGCCTTGTCGCTCAGGCGGATAACGCCCATAGCTTCAAGATTCTTGGTGAACACCTCGTCGTCTGCAACCTTAGAACCATCCTTGACAATCACGCGAAGACGTGAGATGCAGTTGTCAAGATCATCAATGTTGTCGGCTCCACCAAGCGCTTCGACAATGCCAACAGCAAGCGCGCTGTCCTTGGTCGCACGGCCCTGGACTGCCTTCTCGGGAGTGCTATCAGACTCGCCCTTTGCCTCAGCGGCCTTTGCCTCGAACTCGGCTCTGCTGTTGATCAACTCAATATCGTCACCATCGTCTCGACCGGGCGTCTTGATATCGAACTTAGTAATAAAGAACCGGAAGAGGAAGAAAGCTGCCAGGAAAAAGGCGGGGAGCAGG
Organism: uncultured bacterium; assembly: GCA_905215825.1. GTDB lineage: Bacteria > Actinomycetota > Coriobacteriia > Coriobacteriales > Coriobacteriaceae > Collinsella. The sequence continues at coordinate 24,916 of CAJMRO010000007.1, read as the reverse complement.
ATAAGGTACGGAAGCAGATTAAGCTTCTCGGGGCGGAATAAGAATGGGATCAGGTCCTTGATATTTCCCTGGTACACCGAAACGCCCATTGCCTCCGAGAGAACTTCACCCAGTCCGGAAAGCGGAGCGTAAACGCCAAAGTAGAGCCAGGGGGCGGCAAACAGGAACGTAAAGAGAATAGGCTCCGTAACGCCAAAGAAAACAGTCGAAATCACTGTGGGGATTAAAAGACCAGCAACCTTCTTGCGGTTCTGGGGCTTGGCACAAGACCACATAGCAAGGGCGATGCCCGGGAACAACGCGTAATCGTTAATGCCATAGCCAGCCATGAAGGCCCTAACCAAGAGCTTGTCACTGCTGGGAGAAGCGAGCTGTGCAAGCTGAATGGCGCTATTGCCCACCACGCGCGTTCCATCGACGACCATGGAGCCGCCAAGCTCAGTCCAATACATGGGCGTCTCGAGCAGCGGATGCAAGCCAAACGGCACAAGGCTCTCGAGCACCCAGCGATAGACAAACGTACCGACCAGACCGGAGCCTTTCACGAACGTCGCAATACCCGAGAAACATCCACCGATGACGGGCCAGACGAAGTACATGATGCCACCCAGGATGCCACCGGCGACCAGCGATACAATGGGGACCGTTCGACTGCCCGCAAAAAACGCCAGCGCCGTTGGAAGCTTGGTCTTGTAAAAACGGCCAGTGATCCAGGCGACCAGGCAGCCCACGATAATGCCGCCAAAGACACCAGAGCTGTAGCCAAAAAAGCCGAGCGAGGTAGTGTAGAGTGCGGACTGCTCACTCGCCTGAATGGACGTAAGGCCGACCTTCTGAAGAGCTTCCACCGTTGTATTGTCGGCAGCCAAGCCAGCTGCTCCAAGCAGAATCTCAACCGTCTTGAGCATGGTGAGATAGCAGACAAGGGCAGAAAAGGCAGCCCAGCCCTTCTCTTTGCGAGACAAGGAGAAGGCGCAGCCGACGGCAAACAAAACACCGAGGTTTCCAATGATTACCTCGCCGAGACCCTTAAATACCGAGAAGAACGTAAAGAGCGGCGAAGCGGCATACCAGTCCCAATTAACGCCAAGGGACACAAGGGTCAGTTCGGTCGTAAAAACGCTACCGATACCTAAAAAGAGACCGGAAATGGCAATGAGCGTAATCGGAACGAGCATTGCCTTTCCGAACGATTGGAATTTTTCTTTCATCAATTCCCTCCTCAATGAGCCTCTACAAACGACTATTGCACCCCACGTCCCCACACAGGCGAAACGGAAGACATGCTCGGCAATAGACACAAAGTGATTGTAGAAAGGGGCACAAAAAATGTGCATCGGCATCGCGTAATGCGGTTAAATCGACCGACGATTGCAAGTATTTACGAATCCGCAAACGGCAGCAAATAGGCAGCGAACGGCAACCTGCAGCGTAGGACAGTCCCCGCAGGCCGACAATTACCGGTATTTTGGCTCATATTTGTTGAATTGTTGCTCGCCCAAAAGCGCAGAGCATCAACGCGCCCCTAAGCCAACCCCAGCAATATGCCCGCCGAATGCACGACAAACGCCACGATCCAGGCAACGGCGACCTGAAACGCGAATACGGCCACGGCATAGCGCGCGCCCAACTCGCTCTTGACGGCGCCGATGGCCGCCACGCAGGGCGGGTACAGCAACGTAAAGACCAGGAACACGTAAGCGGTAAACGGCGAAAACATGGTCGACAGTGCCGCGGGTGAGGTCGCGCCCAAAAGCACGGTGAGGGTCGAGATGACACTCTCCTTGGCGATAAGTCCGGTGACGAGCGCCGTGGATGCGCGCCAATCGCCAAAGCCAAGCGGCGCCAGCGCCGGCGCGATGATGCTGCCGAGGCCCGCAAGCAGGCTTTGCGACTGATCGGCGACCACATTAAAGCGGATATCGAACGTCTGAAGGAACCAGATGACCACCGTAGCGGCAAAGATAATGGTAAAGGCCTTGGTGATGAAGTCCTTGGCCTTATCCCATGCCAGCATCACCGTCGTCTTGACGCTCGGCAGGCGGTAATTGGGGAGCTCCATGATAAACGGCACCGGGTCGCCCTTAAATGCCGTGCGGTTGAGCACCAAAGCCGCGACGCAGCCGACCACGATACCGATCAGATAGAGCGAGACCATGGCGGGAACCGTCGCCTGCGGGAAAAACGCCCCGCACAGCAAGCCGTAAACCGGCAGCTTGGCTGAGCAGCTCATAAACGGCGTGAGCATGACCGTCATCTTGCGGTCGTGCTCGGATGGGAGCGTACGGGTCGACATGATAGCCGGCACGGTGCAGCCAAAACCGACGAGCATGGGCACGAAACTGCGGCCCGACAGGCCGAAGCGACGCAACACCTTATCCATGACAAAGGCCACGCGCGCCATGTATCCGGAGTCTTCCAGAATGGAGAGGAACAAAAAGAGCACGACGATAATCGGCAGGAAGGTCAGCACACTGCCCACGCCCGTAAGCACGCCGTCGACAGCCAGCGAGCGCACCACGTCGTTGGTTCCGAATGCCTTGAGGCCCGCATCGGCCGAGGCGATGATGGCAGCAATACCGTCCTCCATGAGTCCCTGCAACGCCGCGCCGATCACGCCAAACGTCAGCCAAAAGACGAGGCCCATGATCACCAGAAACGCCGGAATGGCTGTGTAACGACCTGTCAGGATGCGGTCAATCTTGACGGAGCGCACGTGTCCGCGGCTCTCGTGCGGCTTGACGACGCAGCGCCCGCACACGTCGCCGATAAAGCTAAAACGCATATCGGCCAGCGCAGATAGGCGGTCGGTGCCGGCCTCGCCTTCCATCTGGGTAATGATGTGCTCGATAGCGTCGAGCTCATTGCGATCCAGGTGAAGCGCCTCGGTTACCAGCTCATCGCCCTCGACCAGCTTGGTCGCCGCAAAGCGCACCGGGATGTGCGCCGTCACGGCATGGTCCTCGATCAGGTTAGCAATACCGTGGATGCAGCGATGCAGCGCACCGCCGTCCGGACCGTCGGGCGCGCAAAAGTCCAGGCGACCAGGGCGCTCGCGGAACCGCGCCACGTGCAGGGCGTGGTCCACCAGCTCGCCGATGCCCTCGTTGCGGGCAGCGCTAATGGGGACAACGGGCACGCCCAACAGGCTCTCGAGCAAGTTGACGTCTACGGCGCCGCCGTTGGCGGTCACCTCGTCCATCATGTTGAGCGCGATGACCATAGGACGGTCAAGCTCCATGAGCTGCAGTGTCAGGTACAGGTTACGCTCGATGTTGGTGGCGTCAATGATGTCGATGATGGCGTCCGGGCGCTCGTCAAGGATGAACTGACGGCTCACGACCTCTTCGCCTGTGTACGGCGACAGGGAGTAAATGCCAGGCAGGTCGGTAACGCTCGCCTCGGGATGATTACGGATGGTGCCATCTTTGCGGTCGACCGTCACGCCGGGAAAGTTACCGACGTGCTGGTTGGAGCCCGTCAGCTGGTTGAATAACGTGGTCTTGCCGCAGTTTTGGTTGCCGGCGAGGGCAAAGTGCAGCGGCGCGCCCTCGGGCACGGCCGTCTTTGCCGCACGGGGCGAATACGTCCCCTCGCCCAGAGCCGGATGCTCCGTCGTGCCGATTGCGGCGTTAGCGCGCGGGCCGGTATCGGTGTCGTGAATACCCACGAGCTCGATGCGAGCGGCATCGTCCTTGCGCAGTGTCAACTCGTAGCCACGCAGGCGGATCTCGAGCGGGTCACCCATGGGGGCGTACTTCATCATGGTGACTTCGGTGCCCGGCGTTAGGCCCATGTCCAAAATATGCTGTCGGAGTGCCTGATCGTCCGATGCCACCGATGCGACAACGGCGTCCTTTCCAATCTCGAGTGTATCGAGCTTCACGTCCGTGTTCCTCCCCCGGCGCCCACAGGGCGTTGCATTTATGTTCACCTTGGCTAACCGTTTGCCACGGCTAACCAATTTAACCATGCATGATAGCGCGAACACACAACGATGTTCAATCAGCAAATTGGCGCAATGGGGACAGGCAGGAGAGTTCAGGGCCATAGTTTCCCGATGAGGCCTCTCGGGGAAACTACATCCCAGAATTCCGGCTCGAAACGGGATATGGTTTCCCAAACAGACCTCTTACGGAAAATGCATCCCGGAATCCCCGCTCGAAACGGGACGCGCTTTCCCAGTCGAGGCCCTATGGGAAACTGCGTCCCACCTTGAAAGGCAAAACTGGGGCGCAGTTTCCGGACGGGGCATCAAAAACGAAGTTGCGGTGGAATAGTTCCTGGATGGGCTGGTTGATGCCCCAGATAGGAACTATTTCACCGCAAGTTATTGAAGGGCTTGGATGCCGGGACTCTTACAGATGGCGCTCCAGGAAGCGGAAGGCTAGGCGGATCCAGGGACGGACCGCCACCTGCTTGTCCTCGTTGTCGACCGCGGTGTTGGCGTTGCCGAGCGAAAGGCCGTGACCACCCTGGTCGAAGACGTGCATCTCGCATGCAACGCCCTCCTCGGCCATGCGCTGCGCAAACGGGTAGACCTGCGCGATCGGCGCCGTCTTGTCGTCGGACACGCCCCACACAAAGGTCGGTGGCATCTGACGCGAAACATGCGTGGTGGGGCAGATGTCGGCCAGATGCTCGTCAGTTGCCTCGCCGCCCGTCACCATCGACAGGTAGTCGTTGAGCAGATCGCGCCCCGTCTTGCCGCCCGTCTTGGGCACACGCAAGTCAATGCGCGGATCGCGCGTCTGCATGTCGCGCACATAGGCAAAGTCTAGCAATGGATAGCCCAGCACCACGGCATCGGGACGAATGTCGTCCGGACGCGCCCCGGCAAGTGCCGCAAAGGGGCCGGTCTTCCACTGTGTTGCCAGCGAGGCGCAAATCATGCCGCCAGCAGAAAAGCCCACGACGCACACGCGCTTAGGATCGACATGCCACTCGTCGGCGTTGGCGCGCACCGTGGCGACCATCTTGGCAAGATCTGCCTGGGGGTGCGGAAAGCCCACGTCACCCGTAGAACTCGTGACATAGTTGAGCACAAAGGCCTGGTAACCGTGATCCAAAAACGCAAACGCCACAGGATCCTGCTCATGCGGAGCGATATGCGTAAACGCACCTCCGCCACAGATAATCACGGCAGGGCGGCGGCCATTCGGTTTATCGGGCAGCGGCTCGGCACCCAAATACGTAAATGTCGCCGGATATTCCTCGGTCGGCTCCTCGCCCCACAGCGCATGGTTCTCGACAATCATATGTGCTCCCTTCGCGCAAATTATGCGCCCTTGTTTTTCGCCTTCAAGCGTACCCCACTTGAACCCGTGGCGCAGAAACACTCCGGCAATAAGTTTCCCTTCAACTGATATATCACATAATCCCAGTTCAGAGGTATCGTTGAGCAGCGTAGAATAGGGGCGTTGACCAAGCCGCGAAACACATGTGAAACGTTTCCGGCAAACCAAACGCGCGATATGCGCCTATTTAAGTTGGAGGCAACTATGGGTCTGCTCGATTCGCTTAAGTCCACCTTCACCTCGACCGGCGAGGCGTCCGTTCCGCCCGCAGCAAGCTTCGCTACCCGCGAAGGCGTCATCTACGCCCCCGTCAACGGCGTGCTCGTCAACCTGGACGAGGTTCCCGACGAGACGATCGCCTCGGGCATGCTTGGCCAGGGCTATGGCATCGAGCCCATTACCGGCACCATCTATGCGCCCGCCAACGGCCGCATCGGCGCCACCACTGTCACCAACCACTCCATTGGCATGATCACCGAGGACGGTCTTCGCGTGTTCATCCATGTTGGCCTGGGTACCGTGGAAATGAACGGCAAGGGTTTTGCCCGCTTTGTCGAGATGGGCGATGTGGTCAAGGCAGGCCAGCCGCTCATCAGCTTCGACCGCGAGGCCATTAAGGCCGCTGGTCACGAGGACATCGTGACCGTCATCGTCTCCGAGCTCGACCGTCTTAAGAGCATCGACCATGTCGGCGAGTCCGGAACGCTTATCGGCGGCAACCCGCTCGTCAAGCTGGGCGACCCGCTGCTGGTGGCCAAGACCAAGTAGCCAAGTCCCGCGCCACACAGCCAAAAGGCACCTCGTCAAGCGCCCGCGACCATTTGACCGCGGGCGCTTTTCGTTTGAAAAACCATCCGGCCAATGCCTTATCTGTATAGCCCAAATGAGCCGAGCTGCTAGAATATCGAACTGTATGGATAGCTATCATTCAACCGTTATGGGAGGATACGTGAACCGCACCAAAATCGCGCAGCTCTATGCCGATGCCGAGTCGCTCGGCGGCCAGACCGTCACCGTCGCCGGCTGGGTCAAATCCGTCCGCGACATGAAGAACTTTGGCTTTGTTACGCTCAACGACGGCAGCTGCTTCCGCGACCTGCAGGTCGTCATGAACCGCGAGGCACTCGACAACTACGACGAGATCGCCCATCAAAACGTCTCGGCCGCACTCATTTGCACCGGCACCGTCAAGCTGACCCCCGATGCGCCCCAGCCTTTCGAGCTTTCTGCCACCTCCATCGAGGTCGAGGGCGTCAGCGCCCCGGATTACCCGCTGCAGAAGAAGCGCGCAACCGTCGAGTTTCTGCGCACCCAGCAGCATCTGCGCCCGCGCACCAACCTGTTCCGCGCCGTGTTCCGCATCCGCTCTGTCGCGGCTGCCGCCATCCACCGCTTCTTCCAGGAGCAGGGCTTTGTCTACGTCAACACCCCCATCATCACCACGAGTGACTGCGAGGGCGCCGGCGAGATGTTCCGCGTGACCACGCTCGACCCCAAAAATCCGCCCCTCACCGAGTCCGGCGAGGTCGACTGGAGCCAGGACTTCTTTGGCAAGCACGCAAGCCTCACCGTGTCCGGCCAGCTCAATGCCGAGAACTTTGCCATGGCCTTTGGCGACGTGTACACCTTTGGCCCCACCTTCCGCGCCGAAAACTCCAACACCACGCGCCACGCCGCCGAGTTTTGGATGATCGAGCCCGAGATGGCCTTTGCCGACCTTAACGACTATATGGATAACGCCGAGGCCATGCTCAAGTATGTCCTCAAGGACGTCATGGCAACCTGCCCCGACGAGCTCAATATGCTCAACAAGTTTGTGGACAAGGGTCTGCTCGAGCGCCTGGACCACGTGGCCAACTCCGACTTCGCCCGCGTCACCTATACCGAGGCCGTCGAAATCCTGGAGCAGGCAGTCGCTGCTGGCCACCAGTTTGATTACCCCGTCAGCTGGGGCATCGACCTGCAAACCGAGCACGAGCGCTTCCTGACTGAAGAGCACTTTAAGCGACCGACTTTTGTGACCGACTACCCGGCCGAGATCAAGGCGTTCTACATGCGCATGAACGAGGACGGCAAGACCGTCGCCGCCGCCGACTGCCTGGTTCCCGGTATCGGCGAGATTATCGGCGGCTCCCAGCGCGAGGAGCGCCTGGATCTGCTCGAGGCCCGCATCAAGGACCTGGGCATGAATCCCGAGCAGTACAAGTACTACCTTGACCTGCGCCGCTACGGTTCCTGCAAGCACGCCGGCTACGGTCTGGGCTTCGAGCGCTTGGTCATGTATCTGACCGGCGTGGGTAACATCCGCGACGTCCTGCCGCACCCGCGCACCGTGGGCAACGCCGACTTCTAATTGTCGGACGCTAGCTCGCGTCGCCACACACCAACGCTCATCGCATAAGCGTCTCTCGACATCGGTCGAGAGACGCTTTTTTCGACAGCATCCGTCAAGCTTTTGGCAAGTTTTTGGTCAGTTGAGCAGGACTGTTGAAAACTCGACCCGCCGTTTGCCGACGACTACCGACCGCCCAGAGCGCCCTGCGCCCCTGGGAAAGCCCCACGTCCTAGGCTCCATACCGTCGCCACCCAAAACGGAAAGGACGTGGGCACCATGACCGAAGCCGCTGTTGAAACCTACGACACCACGACTAGAGGCGCCGCCTCGATGGCAGCCTATCGCGCCGTTCGCATCTTGCAACTATTAAGCGAAAACACCGGCGAGGACAAGGCCATGCTTTCCGATGAGTTGATCCGGCGCCTCGCCCATCCCGACGACCCCGCCCGCATGCCCATTTCGGCGGCGCGGCGCAGCATCTACACCGCCATCTCCGCGCTTCGCCATGCCGGATACGAAATTGAGTACAAACGCGGCGTGGGCTACAAACTTCTTACCCGCCCGCTCACCGATGAAGAGATCATCCGGCTCCACGGTATGGTCATGCGCAACCGCTCCACGCCTATCGCTATCCGCAAGAGCATAGCGCAGCACTTAGTTGCCATGGCGAGCGCCGACGTTCGCGGCTACCTCGATACACCCGAACCCGCTCCAAGCGCAGGCAGCAAGGCTACCAAGGCAACACGCACGCCCATCAAGCGCATCGACACGTGCGAGCTCGTCGAGCAGGCCATCGACCACGGAACCACGGTGAGTTTTGATATTTCGAGCGTCACGACACATGGCGAAACCGAAGCAGCACGGATGACACTCCGTCCCTTTGCCATCAAGCAACGAGACGGCATCTCATATTTGCTGGGAACGGTCTATGACGCCCGAGGCGCCGATGACACGTTGCGTACTGTAGAGATTGGCCGAATGAGAAACGTCACCACACGTCTCCTCGACGGCAAGAAGCTCTTCGCCGCCCTGGACGAGGACGACGCCTCCTCCGCCGCATAAGACCCTCCGCCGCCCATTCGACTACCCGTACCGCCCATCCGATTCTGTATTAAAAAACCCGCCAGGCTGTTGTAAAAATGGACATCAGCGCTACTATAGTTCCACTTGCACTTTGTCCCAGTGCAGTGTTTCCAGCCATTTTTATACTGGGGGTAATGATATGAAGGACATCACCATCAGCCGCAGGAGCCTTCTGGTCTCCGCCGGCCTGCTCGCGCTCGCCCCGCTCGCCGGATGCGGCGGCAACTCTGGTTCCGGCTCTGCTGCCGCCGGTTCCGACTACACCATCGGCGTTCTGCAGCTCACCGAGCACTCCGCACTCGATGCCGCCAACGACGGCTTTGTCAAGGCCATCAAGGAGAGCGGCCTTAAGGTCAAGATCGACCAGAAGAACGCCCAGAACGACCAGTCCACGTGTAAGTCCATTGCCGACAAGTTTGTGGGCGACAACGTCAACCTGATTTATGCCATCGCCACGCCCGCCGCGCAGGCTGCCGCCGGCGCCACGGCCGATATCCCCATCGTGGGCTGTGCCATCACCGACTACGCCGCCTCCGGCCTGGTCCAGGACAACGACAAGCCGGGCACCAACGTCACGGGCGCTTCCGACCTCACCCCGGTCGCCGAGCAGCTCGAGATGATGCAGAAGGTCCTGCCCGACGTAAAGAAGGTCGGCCTGCTCTACTGCACCGCCGAGTCCAACTCCGACGTCCAGATCAAGGCCGCCAAGAAGGAGCTCGACAAGCTGGGCCTCGAGTACACCGATTTCACCGTCTCGAGCTCCAACGAGATTCAGTCCGTCGTCGAGTCTGCCGTGGGCAAGGTCGACGCGCTGTACTCCCCCACCGACAACACCATCGCCGCGGGCGCCTCGCAGGTCGGCCAGATCTGTAAGGAAAACAAGCTTCCCTTCGTGACTGGCGAGGAGGGTATGTGCATGGCCGGCGGCCTGTTCACCCTCTCCATCAACTATGAGGACCTGGGCTACGCCGCGGGCGAGATGGCCGTTAAGATCCTGAAGGGCGAGGCCAAGCCCGAAGACATGCCGATCAAGCACCTCTCGAGCAAGGACCTGGTCGTCGTCAAGAACGACGAGATGGCCGAGGCTCTGGGCATCGACCTTTCCGCTCTGGACGAGTAGCGCCATGCGCGGTAACGCGTCTAGGGCCCGCACGCGCGCCACAGCCGCGTTATTCAATATCTGAGTCCTTGGGGCGAACGCTAAAGACCGGCGTTCGCCCTGCTTGTTTCGGATGAGACAAAACATCCGTCCGCAGCTCTTTTATACATTGTTACCGCTATCATGGTGACTCACGTGTCCACTCTATCCTAGGAGGTATAAAGCATGCTCATTGCATTGCAGGGCGCCGTTTCGCAGGGCGTCCTCTGGGGCATTATGGTGCTTGGCGTGTTTATCACGTTCCGCCTGCTCGACATTCCCGATATGACCTGCGACGGCAGCTTTGCCCTCGGCGGCTGCGTCTGCGCTGTGCTCATCGTCAATAACAACGTCGACCCGCTGCTCGCCGTGCTGGCCGGTATGTGCGCCGGCGCCATCGCGGGTGCCGTCACGGGCATTTTGACCACCGTCTTTGAGATTCCCGCGATCCTCGCCGGAATCCTCACCCAGATCAGCCTGTGGTCCATCAACCTGCGCATCATGGGCAAGTCCAATACGCCCATTCTTGCCAAGGGCACCGTGTTCTCGGCCGTCAGCAATATGACCGGTCTGCCGCAGTCCACCGTTGCCATCATCTTGGGCATCCTGCTCGCCGTGGCTATCGTTGCCATCCTGTATTGGTTCTTTGGCACCGAGATCGGCTCGGCGCTGCGCGCCACCGGCAACAACGAGTACATGATCCGCGCTCTGGGCGTCAACACCAACTCCACCAAGATGATCGCCCTCGTGCTCTCCAACGCCCTCATCGGCCTTTCGGGCGCGCTCATCTGCCAGAGCCAGAAGTATGCCGACATTGGTATGGGCACCGGTGCCATCGTTATCGGTCTTGCCGCCATTGTTATCGGCGAGGTGCTCGGCCGCCTGCTGCCCGGCGGTCTCACGCAGTTTAGCGTCCGTCTTGCCTCCGCCGTCTTTGGCTCCGTGGTGTACTTCCTTATCCGCGCCATCGTGCTGCAATTGGGCATGGACGCCAACGACATGAAGTTGCTCTCCGCCGTGATCGTCGCCGTGGCCCTGTGCGTACCCGTGGTTTGGGAGCGCTATAAGCTCCGCAGCTCCTACACGAAGGGGGATGAGGCAGATGCTTAAGCTCTCGCACGTCAAGAAGACCTTTAACAAGGGCACCGTCACCGAGAAGCGCGCGCTCACCGGCGTCGACCTCACCCTGAATGACGGCGACTTTGTAACCGTGATCGGCGGCAACGGCGCCGGCAAGTCCACGCTGCTCAACATGATCGCCGGCGTGTACCCGCTCGATTCGGGCGTTATTGAGCTCGACGGCACCGACATCTCGCGCCTGAGCGAGTCGCAGCGCGCCAAGTACCTGGGCCGCGTGTTTCAGGACCCCATGCGCGGTACCGCTGCCGACATGCAGATCGCCGAGAACCTGGCTCTCGCCAAGCGTCGCGGCCAGCGTCGCGGCCTTTCGTGGGGCGTCACCAAGGCCGAGAAGGACGAGTACGTTGAGCTGCTCAAGCGCCTGGACCTTGGTCTGGACACGCGTCTCAACGCCAAGGTCGGCCTGCTCTCGGGTGGCCAGCGCCAGGCACTCACCCTGCTGATGGCCACGCTCACCAGGCCGCGCCTGCTGCTGCTCGACGAGCACACCGCGGCCCTCGACCCCAAGACGGCCTCTAAGGTGCTCAATCTGACCGAAGAGATCGTCGACGAGCACCACCTGACCACGCTCATGGTCACGCATAACATGAATGACGCCATCCGTCTGGGCAATCGCCTGATCATGATGCACGAAGGCCATGTGATCTACGACGTGGCGGGCGATGAGAAGAAGTCGCTCACCGTAGCCGACCTGCTGCAGAAGTTCGAGGAGGTCTCGGGCGGCGAGCTCGCCAACGACCGCATGCTGCTGAGCTAAAACCTGCCAAAAAGGGACAGGTTTATTTTGGCAGGTTTTATCTGCGCAAACGTCAAAACCGCCGCAAAGGGACAGACGCCCTTGCGGCGGTTTTCGCATATTATGTCGATAATCCGATATTCAACCAGACATTCTGGCTAAGGACTAGGGAAACTGTCATGAAAAGACTCCCCCGCCTTGCGTTAGCTGCCACGTTGTTTGCCGGCGCGCTCGCAGGCATCCCAAGCCTCGCTTTCGCGGGGAACCTGCCCGCCGCTATTGACGGCTCCGTGGCCGTCATGCACACCAACGACATCCACGGCAGCTACAAGTACAGCTACAACGCAAGCAAGGGCACCGGCACCGTCGGCTTCGACGGACTGGCAGTTCTCTATAGCGCCCAGGGCAACGCCCCCGATCTTTTGCTCGATGCGGGCGACACCTTCCACGGACAGTCCTTCGCCACCATGAGCGAGGGTAAGAGCATCGCCGAGCTCATGGACACCTTCTACGCCGACGGCTACGATGCGACCACGCCAGGCAACCACGACTGGAGCTACGGCGCGGACAAACTCCGCACCATGACCGGCTACAGCACCACCGGCACGCCCTTCGCCATGCTCTGCGCGAACGCAAAGTCTACGAGCGGCGTATGGAGCTCGAGCATCACGAAGACGCTCAACCGTACTTGGAAGGACGGCGAGGACAGTTCCACGTTTAACTACAAGATTAAGGTCGGCGTCATCGGAGCCATGGATGAGTCGCTAGGTTCCTCGCTGCGCGCGGACCTGGTCGCGGGCACCAGCTTCTCGAGTGCCGCGAACGCCATCAATACCGAGGCAGAGCAGCTGCGCAAGGAGGGCTGCGATGTTGTTGTGTGTATCGCGCACACGCTCGACGCCAAGACCTTTGCCACACAACTCACCGGCGTCGATGCCCTTATCGCAGGCCACGAGCACATCAACCTTAACGAGAAGGTGACGGGAGCCGACGGCAAGACGATCCACGTTGTCGAGGCAGGCAGCGCCTTTGCCGAGGTGGGGCTGCTTTCCATTCCGTACAGGTACGACACGAATGGCACCGAGACGACCGACGATGACACGGTCACGGTTCCTGCAGACGGCAGTGACGAGAAGCTCTACACCGCCAAGAACGTCAACGACCTTTTAGCAGACCCCGACAAGGGCTCCGACTACCAAAGCTGCCTTGAAGCCGTCCGCAACAAGATCAAGCCGCTCGACGAGGCCTTTGAAAACGAATCGAACAAGGTGCTCGGCACATCCACCACCAACTATTTCTACGGCGAGGACGCCGCAGGCACACATGGTTGGGAAATGGTGCGCACCACCGATTTCCGCCCCAGCAAGGAGGGCGACACCACCAAGGCCCAGACCATCGGCCACGTGATTTGCGGCTCCTATCTTGCCCTGACGGGCGCGGACCTCGCTATCGAAAACGCTGGCGGCATCCGCGGCGGCATCGCGGCGGGCAACGTGACCGCCGGCAACGTCATCGCCGTCTCGCCCTACGGCAACACCGTGGAAACCTGGACCATGACCGGCGCGGACTTCCTCGCAGCGCTCGAGCACTCGCTGCAGATCAGCGACGAGTGCAATCACAGCTACGAGCTTCAGCAAGCCTACGTGGCAGCCGGCCATACCGAGCAGGAGGCGCAAGACAAGTACAAGTGGCGCGATGACTCTGGCAGCGTTCTCTCCTTTGGCGGCATCAACGTGACGATTGATTGGACGCAGCCCGAAGGCAAGCGCATCGTGAGCGCCACGCTCACCAAGGATGGCAGCACGCTCGATCCCACCAAGACCTATACCGTCGCCACCAACAACTACATCATTACCAACACGACCGACTTTCCCACCTTTGCACACGCCACCAAGTACACCGAGTGGGGCACGTGCGAGGCGGCGCTGAGGGCGCTGATCGGGCAGAACGGCTGGGAGAGCAAGATGGCCTCACTCGCGGGCACCATCAGCTTTGGCTCCGCTGCCGTGGACCCCACGCCCTCACCGGCCCCGACGCCTAAGCCCTCGTCTAAGACGGACACGGCGACCACGAAGGTCATCACCAAGAAGACGACCGGTAAGCTTGCCGCAACGGGAGACCGCACGCTGGCAGTAGTTGGCGCGTGCCTTATCGGCGGCATCATCGTCATCATGCTCGGCATTATCTGGAAGCGTCGACGCTAAGCTACACCGCCGGGCCTTACAGCCCCGCCGCGTAAACCTTATATCGAGCACAGAAGCCCGTCCGAATTTGATCGGACGGGCTTCTTGGTGGGTATCATGGTTGGACGATCATAGGAGGTTTCCCTATATGGAATTGTTTGAGCCAATTCTTCATTTCTTTGCACAACGATGGGTCCACAACATCATCTGGGCCGTCATCTTGGCGATAGGCACCGCCGTTGCCGCCAAAGTCGCGTCCAAGACCCTGTACCACCTGCTCAACCGCGACGATAACCCACTCCCTTCATCGAGTATCTTCATCAACATCGCGCGCGCCGTCATCTGGATGATTGGCGGCAGCTTTATCCTCGACAACTGCTTTGGCATTAACGCAAACGCGCTCGTCGCCGCTCTTGGCGTCGGCGGCATCGCCATCTCTCTGGGTTTCCAGGACACGCTCTCAAACCTTATCGGCGGCATGCAGGTGACGTTTATGGGCATCATCAAGCCCGGCGACAATATCGAGGTCGGCGGCGTGTCGGGCGTGGTCCAGGACATCACCTGGCGTCATACGACCATCGAGGACGCCTGCGGGCAAACCATCATCGTCCCCAACTCCAACATTTCCAAGAACACACTCGTGCATTTGATGCCCTTTGGACGCGTGGCCGTCCCCGTCGCGGTGAAAGACCCCTCCAAATGGGCGTCTCTCGATGCGTTAGCAGACGAGCTCGTCAGCGCCACCAAAACGGCCGTTTCGCCCATCTCGGGCTTTGACAAGGAACCCTACGTACTCTTTAGCGAAATCGGCGACTTTGGCATCAAAGGAAAGATCATCTTTATCGTCAGCGACGACAGCACTACTTTCACGGCAGCCGACGCCTGCATCCGTGCCATCGCCCCCATCATCGCCTAACCCGCCAAAAAGGGACAGGCACCTTTGTGGTGGTTTTCATTCGTGGTACCATGGTTCATATAGTTGTTTAAACGACTAAGGGGGCAACATCATGGAAGAGGCCTATCGTCAAGCACGCAAGCGCGGCGAGCAGGGACGCCGTCGCGCCATCAGCCAAAGCGAGCATCCATACCTTACGGACCTCGATAGCTTGGTTGCTCAGCTCCCCTTAGGGCAGCGAGAGAATGTCGGCCTAAGGGATATTCCGCTCGAAATGGTCGTCGGCACGGTCACCAAGGGCCGTCAGTCCGCCTTTTCGTGTAACTTTATGCCCCTGCTTCCGTTTAACACCGAGTTCGCCCGCAAGTGGTCCAACCTCTACGACATCCAGGTGACCGAGGGCTATCGGGACCCCGTCATCGTCACCGAGTTCATGCATCGGTTCTATGTCCAGGAAGGCAACAAACGCGTCAGTGTCCTCAAATTCCTAGACGCTCCGACGGTTTCGGCCAAGGTCACCCGTCTCTACCCCGGCACATGGGATTCCGTCGAAAGCCGCCTGTACGGCGAGTTCTGCGCGTTTTGGCGCGTCTGCCCCCTATACGAGATCGAGTTCTCGCGTGAGGGAAGCTACGAAACGCTCGCCAAGATGCTCGGTCAGAACCTTATCGAAAAATGGCCGCAGAAAAAGGTCGACTACCTGCGCCACACCTTCCTGCTCTTTAAGCGCGCCTACCTTCGCGCAGGCGGCGACCACCTGGACATTACGCCCGCCGACGCCATGCTCGTCTACCTCAATGTGTACAACCAGGACCGCCTGCTGGATACGCCGACGGATATCGTCGTAAACCGCCTGTGCAAGATTTGGCGCGAGCTGGTCATTGCCGGCAAAAATGACGAGGACAAGGTCGATCTTGTCGAAGCGCCGAGCGTCGATGAGGAGGAGTCGCCCGCCAAGTCCACCTCCGGCGTGCTCAACTTCTTTATGGGCAAGACTGTCTATTCGGCGGCCAACCCCCTGCGCATCGCCTTTATCCATGAGTTCCCCTGTGCGGCGTCGAGCTGGGACAGTCTGCATGACCAAGGACGTCAGTATCTCGATGAGCACTTTGACGGTATCGTGCGCACCGAGGCGTTCGAGGACTGTCACGATCCGGACGTGTTCTACGCCGCCGTGGAAACGGCTGTCAAACATGGAGACAACGTCATCTTCTCGACCTCGCACCGCCTGATGGAATACACGCTCAGAGCTGCCGTTGAGTATCCCCAGGTTCGGTTCCTTAACTGCTCTATCGGCCTTCCCCACCAAAGCGTCCGTTCGTACTTTGGCAAGATGTACGAGGCCAAGTTCCTCCTGGGCGCCCTTGCCGCCAGCATGGCGGATAACCACCGCATCGGCTACCACGCTTCGGTCTTCGCATCCGGCGCGCTCAGCGAGATCAATGCCTTTGCCATCGGCGCCTCGCTGCTCGACCCCCGCGCGCAAATTATCCTCACCTGGGGCGATGTGCCCGCCGGCGGTCTTGCCGAGGCCATGTGCCGCGAAGGCGTGAGCGTCATGACCGGCGCTGACATGTCAAAATCGCTCGAAGACCCAACGGCCTACGGGCTTCACCGCTTGGTCGACGGCAAAGTCACCGGCATCGCCATGCCGGTATGGAACTGGGGCCGATACTACGAGCTTATCGTGCGAAGCCTACTGCATGGCACCTGGGATGAGACCAGTGACGACGACCAGGTTCGCGCCGTCAACTACTGGTACGGCATGAGCTCGGGCGTTATCGACATCCGTTACGCTCCGGGCCTGCCCTACCAGACGCGCAAACTCGTACAGTTGCTCCGCAACGGCATTGTCGAGGGCTCCATCAACCCCTTTGGCGGCGAGCTCCACAGCCAGAGCGGCGTGGTACAGATCGAAGGCTTCCCTCCGCTGCCGAGCACGCAGATTGTCGAGATGAATTGGCTGGCGGACAACGTGGTGGGCACCATTCCGCAGCTCGACGATGAGCCGGGAGTTACCGCCCTATGAAGATCCTTGCCATAGCCGATACCGAAGAACGATGCCTTTGGGAGTGCTTTCGAAAGGAACGCTTTGAGGGCGTCGACCTGATTTTGTCCGCCGGCGATCTGGACCCGGACTATCTTGAGTTTTTGGTTACGGTCATCAACAAACCGCTCATCTACGTGCGTGGCAATCACGATGACCGCTACGCACGTCATGCACCGGGCGGATGTATCTGCGTAGAAGACAGCGTGTACACGTACCGAGGGATTCGCATTGCGGGCCTTGGCGGGTCCATGCGTTATCGCGACGGCGCCAACATGTACACCGAACGCGAGATGTCCAAGCGCATGCGTAAGCTGTCGCGTAAGGTTAGGATGGTCGGCGGGTGCGACATTCTGCTTACCCATGCGCCCGCCGCCGGTATGGGTGATTTGGACGATCTACCGCATCGAGGGTTTGAGTGCTTTAACACGGCGCTTGAGTCCTGGGGGGCCGACTACATGGTGCATGGGCATGTACACCAAAGCTACGGTTACGATTTTCAGCGCGAGCGGCAGCATGTGTGCGGAACGACGATCATCAACGCCTGCGGCTATACGCAGTTTGAGCTCGACCAGACGCGCTACCCCATCCGTGGCTGGCAGGCGGCCTGGCTCAATTCGCAAACCATGCGCCGCGAGCTCAAACGCCACGATGCCATCGAGTCCTCAACCGCCAGAACACCCTGGTAACCACAACAAAGGCGCCTGTCCCCTTCGTGTTGGTTTTGCCCCGAGATAGCAAGAAACCCGGTCCTGCACAAGGCAGAACCGGGTTTCTTTAGCAATGCTTGCTTTGCTCAGGCAGTAACTAGCAGTTACTCAGCCAGGAAGTCACGCTGAACAGCGGGATCGACCTTGACGCCAGGGCCCATGGTGGAAGACACGGAGATGGACTTGACGTACTTGCCCTTAGCAGAAGAGGGCTTGACGCGCAGGATCTCGGTGTACAGGGCAGCGTAGTTCTCAACGAGCTGCTGCTCAGAGAAGGACTTCTTGCCCAGGGGCACGTGGCAGATGCCGTAGCGGTCGGCGCGGTACTCAACGCGGCCAGCCTTGAGCTCGGAGACCATCTTGGCGACGTCCATGGTCACGGTGCCGAGCTTGGGGTTCGGCATGAGGCCACGGGGACCAAGGATCTTACCGATGCGGCCAACCTTGGCCATCATGTTCGGCGTAGCGATAGCGGCGTCGAAGTTGATCTCGCCCTTCTGGATCTGGGCGACGAGCTCGTCGGAACCGATGATGTCGGCGCCGGCAGCCTCGGCCTCGCGGGCCTTCTCACCCTCGGCGAAGACGGCAACACGAACGGTCTTGCCGGTGCCGTGAGGCAGGGAGATGGAACCACGGATGTTCTGGTCAGCCTTACGAGTATCGATGCCCAGACGGAAGTGGGCCTCGACGGTCTCGTCGAACTTGGCGGTGTCGAGCTCCTTGATGAGCTTGGCAGCCTGAAGGGGGGTGTAGAGCGTGGCGCGGTCGATCTTCTCGGCAGCGGCGTTATAGCTCTTACCATGCTTAGCCATGTGCATTACCTCCTGTGGTTAAACGGGCGTGAGCCCTCCCACATCGTATCGTGTGCCCTATTGCACACATTTAACGGGCGCCCCGGTCGGAGCACCCGTCGTTACCATAAGAAATCGCTACTCAGCGATGGTGACGCCCATGGAACGGGCGGTACCGGCGATGATCTTCTTGGCGGCGTCAATGTCGTTGGCATTGAGGTCCGGCATCTTGATCTCGGCGATCTTGGTGAGCTGCTCCTGGGAGAGCTGACCAACCTTGTCGGCCTGGGGCTTAGCGGAACCAGACTTGAGGTTCAGCTCCTTCTTGATGAGGTGAGCCGCCGGCGGGGTCTTGGTGATGAAGGAGAAGGACTTATCCTCGTAGACAGAGATCTCAACGGGGATGATGTCGCCCTTCTTGTCCTGCGTCTCGGCGTTAAAGGCCTGGCAGAACTGCATGATGTTCACGCCAGCAGCGCCCAGGGCGGGGCCGACGGGAGGAGCAGGGTTAGCTGCACCAGCAGGAATCTGGAGCTTAATGACGTTGGCAACCTTCTTCTCAGCCATGGTCATTCCTTTCGAATCACGAGTGTGAAGTACTTGCTATATCGTAAGCACGCACGTGTTAGAAGCACTCCTGAGATGAGCAGTCACAGAAGAAGCACGCTCGCGCGAACGGACGAAAACTTAAGCGATGACAGCGACCTGGTTAAAGTCGAGCTCGACCGGCGTCTCGCGGCCAAAGATCATCAGCGTGACCTTGAGCTTGCCAGCCTCGGTGTTAACCTCGGAGACCTTGCCATCAAAGTCGGTAAGCGGGCCATCGGTGACGCGGACGGACGTGCCGACCTCAATATCAACCGAGGTGCGCTTGGGCGAATCGCCCTTACCGGGACGACGAGTCATCTTGTTGTACTCGTCACGGGAAAGCGGAGCGGGCTTGCCGTTGCCGCCTAGGAAACTGGTGACGCCGGGCGTGTTGCGAACACACGTCCAAGCATCGTCATCCATCTCCATGCGGACCAGGACATAACCCGGGAAGATCTTGGAATCCTTAGTCTCGCGCTTGCCACCCTCTTTGATCTCGGTGACGCGCTCCATAGGAATCTCGATATCAAAGATACGGTCCTGCATGCCCATGGTCTCGATACGATGCTCGAGATCGGACTTTACGCGGTTCTCGTATCCGGAGTAAGTGTGAACGACGTACCAACGCTTAGACATGGTTTAGCCCCTCAATCCAGAGAACAGAGCAAGAGCCTCGCCAAAGCCAGCATCGAGCAGAGCGATGACGACGCCGACGACGACCAGAGAAGCGCAAACGACGACCGAGTAGTTCACGAGCTCCTTCTTATCGGGCCACGTGACACGCTTCATCTCGGACTTGACCGAAGCGAAATACTTCTTGGTGCGGGCGAAGAAACCAGGCTTCTCGTTCTTCTTGGACTTCGCAGCCTTCTCGTTCTTCTTGGCAACGGCCTTCTTGGCCTCAACCTTGGAGTTGGCGGCAGCGCTGTTGGCAGGTGCCGGCTGCTGAGCCTTCTTCTTGTTCTTCTTGTTGGCCATTTGGGTTACCTCCGCGCAATGCGCTTATACATGAGTAAACCGTAAGCCCCCAAGTGGGAGCTTACGGAATAATGACTGGCACGCCAGGAAGGACTCGAACCCTCAACACTCGGTTTTGGAGACCGATGCTCTACCAATTGAACTACTGGCGTATGTGACTAGAGACTAGCGAGTCTCTTTGTGCAGCGTGTGGTGACGGCACCAGGGGCAATACTTCTTGATCTCCATACGATCAGGCATGGTCGACTTGTTCTTGGTGGTCGTATAGTTGCGGCGCTTGCACTCAGTGCACGCAAGAGTAACTAGAGTACGCATGTATCCTGAACCTTTCATTTCCGCCCCGTACGGGCACGAGTTGTTACTTTATCAGCTCCACGTAAGTGCTGTCAATGAAAACCTCGAGTCAATTGGTTCTCGGTGGATCCATTCATATTTGGAACACATCAATGAAGCCATCGAGAGCTAATCGACGGTGCATCCAGGACCATTATCGATCCTCTCGACACCAGCAACGGCTCAATATCCATTGCAGAAAAGAACCCGGCACCCATATAAGTGCCGGGTTCTCTAAGTCAGCTATATCAAAGAGCTAATTTACTCAATGATCGTGGAGACGATGCCCGAACCGACGGTGTGGCCACCCTCGCGGATAGCGAAGCGCAGGCCCTCCTCCATGGCGATCGGGTGGATGAGGTCGCCCTCGATGGTGATGTGGTCACCAGGCATAGCCATCTCGGTGCCCTCGGGGAGCTTGACCGTACCGGTAACGTCGGTGGTACGGAAGTAGAACTGAGGACGATAACCATCGAAGAACGGGGTGTGACGGCCGCCCTCCTCCTTGGTCAGAACGTAGATCTCGCCGGTGAACTTGGTGTGCGGGGTAACCGAACCGGGCTTGCAGAGAACCTGGCCGCGCTCGATGTCCTCGCGCTTGATGCCGCGGAGCAGCAGACCGACGTTGTCGCCAGCCTCGCAGAAGTCCATGGACTTACGGAACATCTCGATACCGGTAACGACGGTGTTCTGGGTATCCTTGATGCCAACGATCTCAACAGGCTCGTTGAGCTTGAGCTCACCGCGCTCGACACGGCCGGTAGCAACGGTACCACGGCCGGAGATGGTCATAACGTCCTCAACGGCCATCAGGAACGGGAGGTCGTTGTTACGAGCAGGCGTCGGGATGTACTCGTCGACGGCGTTCATGAGCTCGCGGATGGCGTCCATCCACTTGGCGTCGCCCTCGAGAGCGCCCAGAGCGGAACCACGGATGACGGGGATGTCGTCGCCGGGGAAATCGTACTCGGAGAGGAGCTCACGGGTCTCCATCTCGACGAGGTCGATGAGCTCGTCATCGTCGACCATGTCGCACTTGTTCAGGAAGACGACGATGTAGGGAACGCCGACCTGACGGGCGAGCAGGATGTGCTCGCGGGTCTGAGCCATGGGGCCGTCGGTAGCGGCGATGACCAGGATAGCGCCGTCCATCTGAGCAGCACCGGAGATCATGTTCTTGACGTAGTCAGCGTGGCCCGGGCAGTCAACGTGAGCGTAGTGACGGGCAGCAGTCTCGTACTCGACGTGGGAGACGGAGATCGTAATGCCGCGCTCGCGCTCCTCGGGAGCCTTGTCGATGTTCTCGAACGCAGTGAAGTCAGCCTTGCAGCCCTCGGTCTCGGAGAGAACCTTGGTGATGGCAGCGGTCAGCGTGGTCTTGCCGTGGTCGACGTGACCAATGGTGCCGATGTTAACATGCGGCTTAGTGCGCTCAAACTTCTCTTTGGCCATAAAGCCCTCCTCTAAACAGGTCGTCCCCGGACGGGACTTTGCCTTTATACCATAGTGGCCTCTCAACATACTATTGAGAAGCCACCGTGTTACCTATGGTAGCGGTGACTGGATTCGAACCAGTGACGCCACGGGTATGAACCGTGTGCTCTAACCAACTGAGCTACACCGCCGGATGGAGCCTGCAACCAGACTTGAACTGGTGACCTCTTCGTTACCAACGAAGTGCTCTACCGACTGAGCTATACAGGCACTTGACGGGTGGGAGCTATAGGATTCGAACCTATGTAGGCAGAGCCAACGGGTTTACAGCCCGTCCCCATTAACCACTCGGGCAAACTCCCAATCGTTCAAGTATCCGCAGGTCCTTTGGTCTTTTGGACCGCCGCCCCCGCGAACGAAGAAGATAATACGATGCCACCTTGGGGGCTGTCAACGAAAACCTCTAGATACACGGTGCCGGGCGTATCTATATAGCCGTGACCTGCGGTTTTATTGAGTTTGGATATGAAGGACAGTGGTTTTGGATACTGAGGTGACGTTTCCCGAGGTAACACTTTTGTGTAGTGGAGTAAGCCTGCAGAATATTACTTCGATAACGACTCATTTGCACCTATATATAGGTCGAGACCGGGCTTCCCAGACAGAATCGAGCGTGGATAATCTCCCACTTTTGGCGTGGCTTCGAGTCCAAAGTGGGAGATTATCCACCCTCGTATGTCCGGAAATCCTCACTCGACCAGGATGACTGGGGCCGGTCCGGCCTTTGTCTCGATCTGTAACAGTAAGAGGGTTATTCCTCCCCTATCTGTTACAGATCGAGATGTTTCGCAGAAACCCCCGCTTACGTCTCATTCTGTAACAGTAAGAACGGTTTTCAGCCTCTTCGTGTTACGGATCGAGATGTTATCGGCCTTCCCTTGGCAATGTTTCGATCTGTAACTATAAGGAGGGTCTTCAGCCCACTCGTGTTACGGATCGAGACAAACCTGAAGCTTGGTTGGCGCCAAACACGCTGACTTATCGACATAAATAGAAACGGGCCCTGTCCCACAAGGAAACAGAGCCCGAAACTCTCATGGAGCCAGTGACAGGAATCGAACCTGCAACCCACTGATTACATCGCTTTCCATTCTGGTTAATAGCGTCCATCTGCGACTATAGCGACCGTAACCTCGCCTTTTTCTTTCGTTTTCCGCTTATAGTCTCACTTGAGACGTCTCCGAAACAGTCAAATTGCACACTCATTGCACACGCGATTGCACACGGAGGGACAATGGAAGAGAAATACACCACCTCGTCGATTTATAAGTTTAAGGACGATCGCTGGCGCGCACAGTTCCCCTATTTGGAGAACGGCATCTGGCATAAGAAGACTCAGCTCTTGGAACATCGAGGGCGCGATAAAGGCAGAAGCCATAAGCATCGCGATGCCGCCATGCTCGAGGCCGAATCCATCCGCGCATCTCTCAATGAGAAGGCCACCGCAGAAGCAGCTAAACCCAAGGGGCTTGGTATCACCGTTTCAAAGCTCGTGACATGCTATATCGATATCGAGTGCGCGGACGTCGCGCGCTCCACGGCGACCGGATACCACGGCATGCTCCGCCGGAATATCGAACCGTATCTCGGTGATGTCCCATTGGAAGACCTTACGGAAGAGGATGTTCAGGAATGGATAACGGCGATCGCCTCAACCCACGCACGGTCCACCGCCTGCAATTCCCTACGGTTGTTACGAGGCTCGCTCAAATATGGAATGCGAAAGAAATGGATTGACGAAAACGTGGCCTCTTGGGCAAAAGTCCCCAAAAATGAAGACGCGAACTACGGTCTACCGAATTCGCTTACAACCAAAGAGCGAACCAGGGTCTTGAACACTCTGAACGCCTCCATAGATATCCCAGCGATGCTTGCAGCCAAGATGGCGCTCTACACGGGATTGCGGCGCGGCGAGCTCTGCGCCCTGAAATGGAAAAACGTGGACTTTAAATCCGCAACGATCCGAGTCGAGGCCGCGATTGGGCACACAGATAACGAGTTCTATATCAAGGGCCCCAAGAGCATTAGCAGCCGGCGAGCTATCCCCAACTGCCCGAAAGACCTTATGAAAGACCTTGCGAAGCGCGAGGCCGACATGAAGTTCGAATGCGCGAATCTGGGCGTTGAGTTCAGCGACGAACTGTTTGTCCTCGGCTTTCCGGACGGTTCCTTCTTGAAACCGCCCAGGATCAACGACGCTTGGCGGGCCCTGGCAAAGGCCTTGAAGCTCCATGGTGTCTTGAACAAGAACACCGTCACCTTCCACGACCTCAGGCACAGTTTTGCAACGTACGCCGTTTCCAACGGAATCGACCCGAGAACTCTCGCAAGCCTCATGGGGCACTCGAAGGCGTCGATGACACTCGACAGATACGCCAGTGCCGACCCAGCAGCCACCGCATCGGCTATGAGAACTCTTGGACGCTTATATAAAGAGTGATTTGCTTCGTCGCAAGCAAAGAAGTCAACAGTGGCTCGGAGGCCCGGCTTTAACCGGGCCTTTTCTTGTTGCCTCGACCCTTCAACGTCTTTTTTGTCCATAGCGTCCGCCCTGCCCGTACTTTGACGAATGCCGGCGGCGGCGTGTCAGACTGCGAAATAAGAGAAATCGGCAAATTCCAGAAAGGAGACCGAAATGAAATTCAAAGAAAAGCGTATCGGAGTCGACGACTTCCGCAGTATGCCGGATATCGTCGATCCGCTGCCGGTCGCGTACCTGCTCGGCATCAGCGACCGCTCTGTCTACCGCCTCTGCCAGAACGGGACGTTCAAAGCCGTGAAGTGCGGCAAGTTATGGCGAATCAACCGCGACAGCGTGCTCAGCTATATCGGAGTCACTATCGACCGAACTGAATGCCCGTCAACCAACATCAATTAAAATCGACCATTACATGGGGTCCGAGAGGCCCCTCTTTGTTATAAGGAGGCCCTATGGTCGGAACTAAAACAGTCAGCGTGAAGCTCGATTCAAGGCTCTATACCGCCCTCAAGACGCGGGCCGAGCTCGACAAGTCCAACGTCAGCGATGTGATCCGGTCGCTCCTGTGCTCGGCGCTCGCCGCGGAGGAGCTCGACCTCTACGGCAACGAGGTCGCGGGCTTCATCCGCGGCGTCGTCGACGCCCGCATGGACGTCGCCGCACTCGACATCGAGCGCAAGCTCGACGCC